>JAUHYK010000103.1 GCA_030426465.1 Alphaproteobacteria bacterium | reverse complement strand
GGCGCAAATGGAACCTGTCTCACTCATCGCTCTTCCTCAACTTCCTCGCAGGCAATGAAGAATATATGTGCACGCCCTGGGGCTCGCCGACGCGCAATGTCTTCGGCTGGCAAAAACCCTGCTACCTTCTGGGCGAAGGCTATGTGTCGAGCTTCAAGGAGCTGATGGAGACCACAGATTGGGATTCCTACGGCACCGGCAAATACGAGAAATGTTCGAACTGCATGGCCCATTGCGGCTATGAGCCGACAGCGGCCATGGATGCGGTGAAGAACCCGTTCAAGATGTTCAAGATCCCCGACATGTTCAAGATCCCGACCGAGGGCCCGATGGCGCCGGAGATCGATCTGACGCAAGCGCGCCCGGCCGAGGACGTGCACGAGAAACTCGTCGACGCAGAGATGTCAAAGATCGAAGCAGAGAAAAAGGCGAGCAAAGAGCGGGCCGAGGCTGCGGCGTAGGGTTTTCGTCGCCGCGGCGCTGTCGCCGCCAAGTTTCATCAATTCCGGAAACTGTTTGGGGTCGCGCAATGCGGCCCCTAATGTTTTGAAGACCCGCGTCGACCCGTCCGGCGCGACGGCCTCCAGCGCCGCCTTTGGCAAGGCGCGATCAGCCGGGTCGGCGATGGCGCGAATGGCGATAAAGGGCGCGCCGGCGCGCGCCGCCGCCCGCGCCGCGCCATGGCTTTCCATATCGACTGCCGCGCATCCATGATTGTGAAACAGCGCAGATTTTTTCATGGCGCTGTCGACGATTTCATCGGCGCCGAACAGGGACGCGAACTTTGCGCCAACCGGCGTTTCCTCGCGAATGACGCTCAAGAGATAAGTATCGGCGCCATAGACCGATCCGTCATCGGCGATGATGGTCTCGCCGATAATCAGGTCACCGGGCTTCAGCGCTGGATCAAGCCCGCGCAGCATTGGCGCCGGAAACCCCGATGCGGATTTTCGATTGATCTGCACTTGCCGAAACCGCTTCCGCTTCGGATTTCAAACCGCAAATGACGCCGATGAATTTTGCTTGTGTCATCTCTTCACTGCTCACGCCCATTGAGACAGAAATCCAGTCGTCGCATCTTCCCGATCCCGGCTTTCACCAAAATGACCGGCAGCGTGATAATTATCATGACAAATTAAGCGACTTTAGCGCCAAATCCGCCGCCCTGTCGCCCGACCGGATCGAACCTTCAATCGTCGCAGGCACGCCCGTGTCCGTATGATCCCCGGCTAGGAAAAGATTGCGCCATTGGGTTTCGGGTTTAAGCCGTTTCCGTGCGCCCTCCGGCGACTGATCCGGCGTGGCGCGTTTTTCGCGGATGACGCGCACGCGTTCATGGTCCGTATCGCCTAAGTCAAGAGCGACTTGAGTCTCACGCCAGATCTTCGAGACCACATCGTCATTGGGCAGATCATCTGTGCCGATGGCGTGCGACGCGGACGTCGTGAGACTGATCACATCATCGCGCACAAAGGCCCACTGCCCGTCCGAGCCGATCATGCCGATGAACGGCCCCTCACCCAGCGCGTCTTTCGGAACCGGTTTGCCGAGGCGGTAATGGATATTCAAAATACTGGCGTCGTCATCGGGCGGGTCCACATCGGGCAGCAAATCTTTCAACCGCGTCGGCGGAATGGCTAAAATCACCTTGTCGCCTTCTTCGAGCGTCACGGTCTCGTCGGCGAAGTTGAGCGTCGTCACCTCGCCGCCTTCCATCCACACGCTTCTGACCCGCGCCCCCAGACGCACGACGCCCCCATGGCTCTCGATGAATTTCACCGCCGGATCGATGAAGGCATGGCCGAGCCCGGTTTTCGCGGTCAGCGGAACGGACGCCTGCCCGCCCAGCAAGAAGGTTTCGCGGATCACCCGCCAGAGCATTTTCGCCTGGCCCTTCCCCGGCGTCGTGTTGAGTACGGCGAGCGTTAAAGGCTCCCAGAAGCGTTCATATAAAACGCTATTCTGATCAACAATTTGCTCAACAGTTTTATCATCACCCGCAAAGGCGATCCCCGCCGCCTTCACGTAGTCCATCACGCCAGTATCGGGCACACGCCATTTCTTGTCGAACACCCAGAACGGGATGAACCCCTCATTGATCCTGACAGTCCAGCGCTGGCCAGTTTTCACATCTACAAATGGATATATGGCGAAAGGCGGCCCTGTCAGGGGATCTTCGGCGCCGATGCGATTCAGATATGACAAGGCCGACTTGTTGCCGGACATGATCAGGTGATTGCCGTTGTCGATCTCGCGTTCGAGATGCTTGTCGTAAAATGTGCGGCAACGCCCGCCCGCTTGGCCAGCGCCCTCATAGACCGTCACCGGCACGTCATGCTCAATGAGACGCACCGCCGCCGCAAGACCGGACAGGCCGGCGCCGATAATATGAACGCGCGGCATTAAAACCTACATCCGGATCGAATGCGGACGCGGTTCTAGACTTGTCCGCAAGGTTCCCCTCGCCGCAGCCCAGGAAACGAGCGCATAGCGAACGCCGGCGGTAACGGGCCGGGCCGCATGGACGTAACGCGCGTCCGACGGAAAGGCGAGCAACAGCCCTTTTCTCGGCTGCAGTTTCAGACCGAAATTCGGGAAGTCGATTTCGCCGCCGGCATAACCTTCATTAAGGTAGAGGAGGATCGAATAATCGCGATCAAGGACCCGCGTCCACTCGCGTTTCACCGGGTCCCAATTATCCGCATCTGCATGGGGCTTGTATTCGCCGCCATCGCGATAACGCAAAATTTCAGGCAGTTCGAACCAGTCGATACCGACTTTGAAATGGTGGCCGACGACATTCTCAAAGACATGCTTTACGATGCCGTTGATGTCGGTGGAAAGCGCGCGAATGTCGATATACTCGGAGGTGCGCGTTTCAGATCGCTGAGGCGACATCTCATCGCTGCTCGCCACCGTGTGCTGTTCACCGAGCTGATTTTCACACTCCGCGACAATGGCGTCGCAAATCTGGGGGGTGAGAAAATTCTGCACCATCAAAAATCCGGGCGGCACGCCGCCTGCCGTAATGATGACGCCGCCCGGTTGATCCGACACGATTTCAGCCCAGCGATCGGGACGCAACGGGCCCCCTTCGATATAACCGCGATCATTATACATATGTGTAATCCTGTTTCGTTTCTTGTTTTTCGTTTGCGGGTTCAGATTTTTGGCGCGAAAAGCCAGCGCAAGGCGATCGCCGCTTTTTCGCCTTTAGAAAGGGTCACGCGCGGCTGCTCATTGGCCCAGCCTCGCGCTGTCATCTTGTCAAGATAGCGCTCATAAACGCCCATCATCAGGAGCGCCGGACGAAGGACCCGCCAATCCAGACTTTTCAACGCAAGGCGCGCACCCGCAAATTTCCGCCGCGCCATGGCGGCGATCTCCGCGCGGACTGAAGGCAAACCGGTCGCCGTTGAAATTTCTGCAGGCGTGAGTGGGCAGCCATTTTTTTCGAGAAGCTCTCGCGGCAGATAGAGGCGGCCTTCGCCAGCATCCTGTTCTATATCGCGCAAAATATTGGTCAGTTGCAGCGCATCGCCGAGTGAAATGGCAAAATCGTCCGATGCGTTTCCCTTGGGTGCGCCGAAGACGGGCATGGAAAGTTGTCCGGCGGCGCCCGCGACACGGCGCGTATAGGCTGCAAGCTCGTCTAGCGTGGGCGCCACGACCGGTCCTTTTGCATCCATCTCCATCCCTTCAATCATCAGGATGAATTCTTCCTTCGGAAGACCAAAGGCGCGCACCGGCGCGAGCAGAGCGACGCCCGTCGGCGTCTGCGGCGCGCCATCATAGAGCCGGTCGATTTCCGCGCGCCATTCGCCGAGCGCCGCAAGTTTTTCGTCACGGGTCCCGCCCTCATCGGCGATGTCATCGACTTCGCGGCAGAACGCATAGACGGCGTACATCCCTTCCCGGCGCGCTTTTGACAGGATGCGCATACCGGGCCCGAAAGACGTTTTCGACCGCTTCACGGTTTCTTCCGCATGGCGGCGCGCGTCCTCAGGCGAAATCGCGGTCGCCAGCATCACTCAGCGCCCCTACCGGCCTGGAAAAATCCAGACGCCGCGCCAAGAGCGCCGGCGACCGCGAAATCAAGCTTATTCAATGCGACGCGGCTCGCCAGCGGATCGCCCTTTCGTAGAAGCTGAATAAGCCGGTCTGCCAGACGCACGATGATCGCCGATTCCATAGCGAGATGTTTCGATGTCAGCGCCGAAGGTAATTTGCGCGCATCCACCATCAACACCTCGCATCCGTCTAGCATGCGGTCCATGACCTTGCGAAAACCTGGCGCAACGGCGGGGCGTTCCACAACCGTGAAATCTTCGCCTTCTTCGGCAAGCCAGTCACCGATGATATAGATGCGGTCGAGTTCTCGCTTGTCATCGCCGCAATCTTGCAAATGATTGACGATCTGCAACACAGTGCAAAGCGCGTCGGAATAGCGGTAACCGGATTTATCCTCGCCATGAAGATCGAGGAGATACCGACCGACCGGATTAGCTGAAAGTTCACAATAACCGAGAAGCTCGGCCCAACTGCGATAGCGGCTTTTTTCCGCGTCAAGAATGAACGCGGCGATTAAATCACTCCCGTGCTTTGTGGTGACGCCTGTTTCCTTCAGGCTTTCGCGCAAAGCGTGCGCCTTGGCGTATTCTGCACCATAGCCCGGCTCGCCATTGAGAACAGCGTCAAACGCTGTCAGCCGCTTAATCTTTTCTTCCGGCGAAAGCGCGCCATTGTCGGCGATATCGTCGATGGCGCGGGCAAAGGCGTAAAAAACCGCCACATGCGGACGCAAATGTTTGGGCAACAGAAACGACCCGACGGGAAAATTCTCGTCCTTGGCGCCTTTGCCGGAAGGCGTTTCCGCTTGCGCGGCGACGGCCTCCTCATTCGGGACTTCCGGCGCGGTGATTTCTGGCGTGGCTGACATGGGCGCACCTTACGGATTTTCGCCCTTTTTCCAAGGCGGCGCAGATAAAACCCGGCGCTTTGCCTAAAGCGCTGAGCCGGGCTATCAGCGGGATATGCTGAGCTTGATCGCCTTCGCCGCATTCGCCGCCTGGGGCTGGCTGACGCTTCTTCGGGGCGGCTTCTGGCGCGCCGACGCCCGCCTCTCTGACAGGCCCGATCCGGCGGCGTGGCCTGAGGTTGTGGCGATCATTCCCGCCCGGAACGAGGCCGAAACCATCGGCGATGTCATCCGCGCCCATATGGCGGCGGACTATCCGGGCAAGCTCTCGGTTATTCTCGCCGATGACGGGTCCACAGACGGCACCGCCGACATTGCCCGCGCGGCGGCGGGAAGCGCCCGGAGCTTCGATGTGGTCACCGTTCCGACACTGCCCGCCGGATGGAGCGGAAAACTGTGGGCCGTCGAGAACGGATTAAAGCGCGCGAAGGAGATTGCGCCGGGAGCGAAATATATCCTCCTTACGGATGCCGATATCGGCTTCGCGCGCGACACGCTCAGCCGCCTAGTCGCCAAAGCGGAAGACGAAAACCTCGCCCTCGCCTCACTCATGGCGCGGCTCGATTCGCGGGGCCCATGGGCGTCATTCCTGATCCCGGCCTTCATCTATTTCTTCCAGAAACTCTACCCATTTCCGCGGGCCAATGACACGGATGACAATATGGCGGCGGCGGCCGGCGGCTGCATGCTGGTGCGGCGCAGCGCGATTGACGAGATCGGCGGCATGGCTGCGATCAAAGAGAAGCTGATCGACGATTGCGCCATCGCAAGAGCAGTGAAAGATTTGACGCCGACAACAAAAATCTGGCTTGGGCTCGCTAATGACGAGGCGGTCAGTCTGCGCGACAATCGCGAGCTTTCCTCTATCTGGAACATGGTGGCGCGCACTGCCTATGCGCAGCTCGGATTTTCACCGCTTCTGCTCGTCGGAACGGTCCTCGGCATGGTGCTGATTTATCTCGCCGCGCCGATGATATTACTAACCGCGTTTTGGCACTGGAATTTTGCAGCGCTGTTTTACGCCGCCGGCGCCTGCGCACTGATGGCCAACACCTATTGGCCAACACTTCGGCTTTATGGACGCGCACCATGGGAGACAGCCCTTCTGCCTGTCGCCGCAGGTTTATATACCGCAATGACAATCTCCTCCGCGCTCAGACACTGGCGCGGAGAAGGCGCACAATGGAAAGGCCGGACTTATTAGTCGGTCAGCGTTTCCGCAAAAGCTTTCGTCACCAGAAATACGGCGCAAGGCGCCTCGCGAACGAGTTCCATGGAAGCGCTACCCTGAAATAGCGATCCCCAGAAATTGCGTTGATGCGATCCGGTGACAATGAGATCGGCATTCTGCTTCTTTGCGTAGTCAGCGACCTCGTCCGCCGCCTCGCCATCAAGCATCACCGGCTTCGCGCCTGAAGCAAGGCGGGCGACCATCCCTTCAAGGAGATTGACGCTTTCTTTCCGACCTTCGCGATGTTGTTCCATCAGCGTTTCATTGACCACGGCGGAGCCGCCGCCAAGCTCCGCCGAAAAACCGGAGCCTGCTGCGGCAAGCATCGGCCATACACTCACCACCTCAAGTTTCGCGCCATCTTTCTGCGCAAGACTGTCGGCGGCGCGTATAACGCCTTCCGCAAGATCATCGTCTATGTCGATGGCTGCGATAATGGACTTGAATTGCATGGATGCATCCCTCCTGTCCGCTGCTGTCTTCGATCTGGGAAGTCTAACGGCAATTTGAAGAGGCGAAACGTCGCAACCCAATCAGGAAACGCGGGCGCACAACTTGATCTGGATCATGGGCGCTGTGCGTTCGCCTCTATTGGCCGAGTGTTTTTTTTGGATGGCGGCCATCCACATAGCCCATAAAAGGCGGATAAATCGAATAACCGAGAAGCTCTTGCGCGCGCGGCGGCAGGGTTTTTGCGATCTCGGGCGGCACGGCGAGCGACATGTTTTCAAGCGGGCGCGTCCAGCCTGGACAATATTGCGGCGTGATAAGAAGGCGCTCACCTTCGGAAATATTGGCGCCGCCGCGATGCCAGAGTGTGCCCTTCGCAACCATGAAAGAGCCTGCAGGCATAGTCGCCTTCAACGCGTCGGCGTGCGCACCAGGATCTCCTTCGCGCTTCCCGGTCTTCGCAAAATCCTCTTCACCAATGGCGCCAGGAATATGATCCTCCGGCCAGAGATGACTGCCCGGTAAAATCTCCGTCGCGCCATTTGTTTCGGTTGTGTCGGTGATCGCCCAGAAGGTCGAGACGCCCAGGGATGGCCGCGGTCTCGGCCACTGATAATGGCTGTCATCGAAATGCCAGGGTTGCGCCGTCTCGCCGGGATGAAGATTGATGGCGAGACAGGCGGAAAGAAGACAATCGCGCCCGAGATCGGCTTCAGCAAAAGCAAGCGCCAATGGATGCGTTACCAGCCTAGCGAAAACAGGCGATTTCGCCAGCATGGCGTAGACACGATTTGAGTCGCGACCTTCGAACTCATTCCGCCCCCTGATATTCTGCTCGAGCCATGGTGCAAGCGCCGTCTTGACCGCATCAAGTTCCGTGGCCGTCAGGACATTGGGGAAAATGAGATAGCCATCCCTGTCAAACTGCGCGCGCCAGTCTTCGAATGATCGCCCGCCAAGCCATTCAGACATGTCCGCAGTCATCGTTTCCTGCACAGCGCTCATGAAAAACCTCGCGACAAAGATGATGGCGCGTTTTTGTGACAGGTTAAACCGGTTTGAACAGTTGCTTTTCTTTCGCCCAATCGAGCATGGCTCTCAGCGCGGGCTCCATGGGAGATGCGCGCCATCCGAGCTCCCGCGCCGCCTTTTCCGACGAGAAAGAAACCTGTCGCCCGGCCAATCGCACACCCGTCAGGGGCGCCTTTGGCGATCTTCCCGAAATAGCAGATACGATTTTCGTATCGACGGCGCCCGCCATCAGCGCCACCCAATAGGGCATTTTGGTTTTCGGCGCCGGGCGGCCGGACACATCGGCAATTATTGGCAACAATGCCGACATCGCCGTGTTCTCGCCGCCAAGCAGGTAACGCTCACCGCGACGCCCGTGATCGCGCACGGCGATGAGCCCTTCGGCGAGGCTTTCCACAGGCACGAAATTCAAAATACAATCGATAAAGGCCGGCGTTTTTCCATTGGCGAAATCGAGGATCATTTGCGTCGGCGGCGTCAAACTGTCGTCACCTGGCCCCAATGGTTCGGTAGGCAACGCAATCACGGCGTCGAGGCCGTTTCCCACCTCATTCTCAATCACCTGTTCCGCCAGCAATTTCGAGCGCGGATAGGGACCCAGCATGTCTTCGGGCTGAAATCGTGTCGCTTCATCGGTATGGGAAGGACCGACCGGTGTCTTTTTCCCGACCAGCGTCGTCAGGCTGGAGCAATGAACCAGCCTTGCCCCGGCCGCCCGCGCTGCAGCGGCGACAAGCGCCGTTCCCTGACGATTTACCGTATCGAAGACGGCGCTGTCTGGGGCCCAGAGCTGCGCGTTTCCCGCAAGATGAAAAATGCTTGAGACGCCGTCCATAGCGCGTGCAACGTCACTCTCGTCTGTGATCGAGCCTTGTATATCGTCAACGTGAACAGCATCAGCGAGATCAAGGCTGCGGGTTTTTTCTCCCTGCGCGCGCAAAGCGGCGACGAGATGCTTGCCGACAAACCCCGCGCCGCCGGTCACCAGCGTCATATCATTCATATGCGCGCCTGACAGACGAGAAGACCTTCATCGAGCACGGACCCCGCGACCATCCCACGGCCAGTTTCCACCGCCGCCGTCGCGGCGCTGAACATTTCACCGCTCGGGTCATCGAACAGAACGGAAACCGCGCCGGTTGCAGGATCCGCCTCAACAATGCGCGACGGCGCCCGGCCCAGCCCTAGCTTTCGCGCGCTGGCGAGTTTCATCAAGGAAGGATGGAGCGCCGCCACAATCTCCCCTCCCGTCGAAACCGTCACATTATCGGGATAGCCGGGCATGGTGAGCCGGGCCCGTTCGGAAAACCCCTCTTCCGACGGCGCCAGCAACAACACAGCGCCTTCACGCGTCGCGGCCATGGCGATTTCACCGTCCTGCAAGCGTGCGACGCCATTAGCAAACACAGACTTTGAGAAAACCGGGCCGTTTTCATCGGCGAGACCGCTGCGTTTCAGGCTGAAAAGATTCTCGACGCCCCCGCCGAACCCGCAGGACGCATGATCGAATGTCGTCACGACACCGCCCTCACCGGCGGCGACATCATTGGCCGCACAATGGGCTGGCGACGGCGCACCCACAAACATCTCACCATTGGCGCCGATGCGCTGTAAATGCGGAACCATGCGCCAGCGCCGCCTGTGACGCTCATAGGTGCGATTAATAAAAACGAGCTCGTGGTTTTTCTCATCATAGGAAAGACCATGAGGGCGCAAGCCGCCCGTGAAGTCTTTCGGATCGGCAAGCGATGAAACCGTCAGTTCCTTCGTCTCCGGATCGAACAACGCATCAAGCGGCACAGCGTAAACACCGCCCTGGGGCAGTTCATCGCGTTTCTTGCGGGCGGCCTTTTCAACCGCGCGCCGGTCATAAGCGGAGACAAACAGGCGCCCGTTTTCCAGATCGAGCGCGAGATCTTCGGCGCCGCGCACGACCTCTCCATTCGCTGCGTCGATCAGCGCCACACGCTTGCAGTCATCGAACTGATAGCGCGCCGGCGCTGCGCCTTGCCCCTGCTCGCCGCCCGCGCCGCAACCAGCCAATAATAATGCAACGAACGATGTTTTAAGCTGCGTTTTCCCCATGACGCGTCCCCTCATCGGCCTCTCCCCGGCCGGTTCCGTCCGCAACCTTTGCGCCCGGCCGCTTATATCCCCATTTTTCAATGAAGGGCCCTAGACGCGCCTCTACTTTGGCCGCCGCTTCATCGGAATAGTCGAACTTATTCTTCTTGAAGGTCGCGACGGAGGCAAGATAGCCTTCGAATTTTGGACGCGCCGCCTCGAAGCCCGGCAATGACAGTTGGTTATAGACTTTCGCAACTGCGGCGACCGGATCACCGTCAAGCTCATCATAGCGAAGCTCGACCAACTTTTCCGTGGAGAGCCCCTCTGCGTCGCGGAGGTAGTCGTTCATCATCCGCTCATAGACCGTCAAAATCGTCTCATCGATATCCACATGATCGTAGCCCTGAAGCGCAAACTCCTTCAGGAGCTTTGAGTAGAAGTTCCGCATAGAAACGAAAACGTCATAGGGGTTTCGGTGAATGTGGATGAACTTCGCGTCGGGAAACATTTCCTTCAGCATCGCAAAGCGGCCGGTATAAACCGGGTTCTTGATCAACAGCGGCTTTTCGCCCTGATGGAGATAAAGTTTGCGCAGAAAATATGTGAATTGTTTGCGCCAGTTTCTGATGTCCGCCGTCGAACAGCCATCGAAAAACAGGCCGCGATTAACATTCTCCGCAAAGTTCCGCGGAAAATAGATGCCGTGATAGAAGGAAGCCTCAGACATATTCGCGATGGCGATTTCATCTTCCTGCGGGCTGGTGGGCGTCACCGGAATATTATCGATATAGCGATGCTTGGGCAGCGCCTTTTCGAGCAGCGGATTGAAGACTTTCGCGAGCCCGAACAGATCCCACGGCAACCCGGTGGCCACCGGAGGCACGAACCCCCACTCGCCGCTTTCACACATGATGTTGTAGAGATGGGTCGTGCCTGAGCGCCAATGGCCGAGTATGAAGACTGGCGCGGGCATCTCCTCAAGCTTGGGGAGTTTCGCCTCCATGACCAGTTTTTCGGCGGTCGAAAACGGCCAGCGGCCGAGTGAAGCGAGACCGATAATTGCGCCGGTCCCGGCATGGCTCGGCAGGCCGGAACGGCCGATCACAGCTGCGAGAGTCCCCAGATTTGCCCCGCTCAAAGGATGCGCCATGAACTGTTTCGCCTCTCGCCTGTTCACTGAAAGACCGGGGATAGCGCACTCCGTCCAAACCCGCCACCGGGCCCTCCAGATTTTACGGGCTCGCCAGACCGCCGGAAAATGGCCATATAGCCGTTGAATAAAGGATTTGCGGCTGGAAATACGGATTTTCGGGGCCATTTCTCAGCACATGGTTAACCATGGCGTGACAGGCTCGGCGAACTCCGGAATGGCAGGGGCCGGACAGAAAGCGGGCGCTCAGAAAGCCCGCAGGGTGAAAGGCTTCAGTTGAGCGAGACGATGTTGCGTATTCAGCCGCGAAATCAGAGGCGCCTGAGGACGCTCCCCAGGCTCGCCGCCGCATTGGCGTTGGCGGTTTCGGCCGCGCCGCTGACGGCCGATGCCGCGCAAGACGTCGCAGAGACCTCCTATGAGACGACAATCGAAGGTGCGCCGGATGAGCTTCGCAGCAAACTCGACCTCATTTCAGAGCTCGTCAGGGCGAAGCGCGATTACGCCACGGCCGCCGCATTGCGTCGCGCCGCCCGCCGCGACGTAGAGGCTTTCAATGGCGCTCTCCAGGCCGCTGGCTATTACGCCGGCTCGGCCGACTTCGAACTGATCCCCGGGGAAGATGGCGGACGGGCGAAAGTCGTCTTCACGATCACCCCCGGCGAGCTCTTTCGCATCACCGATTATAACATCCTCTACCAAGATGAAGCCGAAGGCAGGCCGCAATCGCTTGAAGACGCCGGAATCAAGATCAAGGGCGAAGCCGACGGCGCGAGCCTGCGCGATCAGCAAGAGAGGTTCCTCGCCTATCTCTGGAACAACGGCTACCCGGCGGCGGAAATCGTTAACCGCCGCGTCCTGGCTGAGTTCGACAAGGCGGGCGCGGAAGCCGTGTTTGTTTTTATCAGCGGCCCCAGAGCGCGTTTTGGCAAACCAAGAATTGAAGGCGCGGAACACGCCGACCCGACCTTTATCGCCCGCCTGAAAACCTGGGAGGAAGGCGACGAGTTTGATCGGGCGAAAATGACCGCCTATGCCGACCGCATCCGCAAGACCGGGATTTTCTCCTCCGTGCAGGTTCAGGCAGGGCGGCCTGAGGCGGATGGAACCGCGCCGATCATCGTCGAGGTGCAAGAGCGCAAGCGCCGCACGATCGGCCTTGGCGTTTCCTATTCAACAAGCGAAGGCCCCGGCGCGCGCGTCTTTTTCGAACACCGCAATATATTCGGCAACGCGGAGAATGTCCGCGTCGAGTTGAAGGGCTCGGAAATCGAGCAATCGGCCTCGGTGACAGCGACCCGGCCATGGCCAAAGATCGACGGTGAGGCCTTCGCCAATACTGCGTTTTCGAACGAGACGACCGACGCCTATGACGCCCGCTCCTTCGAGGTCTCCGCCGGCGCGTCCAAGAAATGGCTTAACGACAATCTCGAAACACGCGGCGCCATCGCCTTCGAAACCTCGCGTATCCGCAATTTCAGCGCCGACGCCCGCACCTTTCAGGATGAACGCAACTATTTCGTCTCGACGCCTTTATCGGTGATCTGGAATTCCGAAGACGACCTCCTGAACCCGGTGAAAGGATTTCGCGCTTCCTGGAATGTGACGCCTTATGTCGGCTCCGACTATTTCACCCAGTCAGAGATTGCAGCGCGGGGACGCGTCCATTTTGGTGACAACGATGTCGTCACCCTCGCGGCGCGCATGGCGCTCGGCGCAACCATCGGCAGCTCTTTTAACAATTTACCGCTCAACAAACGCTATTACGCCGGCGGCGGCGGTTCGGTTCGCGGTTACAGCTATCAGGAAGCGGGACCGCTTGACGCCGATAACGATCCCCTTGGGGGACGCTCCAAAATCGAAGGCGCCTTTGAAGCGCGCGTCAAAGTGATGCGCAATGTGCAAGTGGCGGGCTTTGTGGACGCCGGGTCTGTCTCCACCAGATCGGTCCCCAATTTCACCGATGAATATTTCATCGGCTATGGCGGGGGCGTGCGATACCTTTCCCCGATTGGTCCGATCCGCGCCGATGTCGCATTCCCACTCGACAAGCGCGACACGGATAGCTCCTTCCAGATTTATATCGCCCTGGGGCAGCCTTTCTGATGCGCCGGATCGGACTCATATCCCTCTATGTGCTGGCGGCGCTCGCCGGCCTGATCGTAATCCTTTGGATCGGTGTGTTCTATACGCCGCCCGGCCGGCAATTTCTTGAAGGAGCTATTGAAGACCAGCTTGGCGGCGCCTTGAACAGCAACGCCGATATCGGCGCGCTTAACGGCGCCCCGCCAGGACATCTTGTGGCGAGCGATATTCGCCTCACCGATGAAACGGGCGCGCCTTGGCTCACCATAGAGCGGCTCGAACTGCGCTGGCGGCCCCTGGCGCTGTTACGGAAAAATATCATCATCGACGAGGCAACGCTCATTCATGCACAACTCTTAGGCGACCCGCCGGAAGGCGAAAAAAAAGATGACGACGAAGCCCGTCAGATCAAAATCCTCGATAGCCTTCCGCATATTGAAATCGCGGCGCTCACCATCGATAATTTTGAAACCGCCATTAACGGCGCACAACATCATCTGAACGCCAAGGGCTCCGTCCGGCTCAACGGGCCGGATATTGCGCTCTTTCTTAATGCCGAGAGCGATACGGGCGCCGATCAGGCGGCGATCGCTTTTGCAAAGTCCCCCGATACGGAAAGTTTCAGCCTCGACGCCAGCATCTTCGCCGACACTGGCGGCGCCGTCGCCTCCCTTCTCGGGCTGAATGGCGCGACGGAATTGCGCGCCTCGGGAGAAAGCCCGGTCGCTGACGGGGTCATCACCATCGAAGGCAATGTGGGTTATTACGGCGCAATCAGCGCTGAAATCGAGAGCAGCTTTGACACATTCGACGGCGCCGACATCAACGGCATGGCCGCGACCACCTTCCCGGTGCCGGAGATCGGCAACGGCAGCCTGCGCTTCATCGACGGCGAGAACGCCGAGTTCACCGGCTTCGTCGAGTACGAGCAGTTCTGCCGCATGTAGCGCAACGGCGGGCCACGCCCTGCGCCCGCCGAACTCGCTAGCTCGCCGCCTCGTCCATGAGGTGGCAAGAGACCGCGTGCCCGTCGACCTCCCGCAGCGTC
>JAUHYK010000102.1 GCA_030426465.1 Alphaproteobacteria bacterium | reverse complement strand
TCTTGGGCGCGAAGGCGCGCAAACTATAAATCTTGGGCGCGAAGGCGCGCAAACTCAAAAAAAAGATAAAGTGCGCACTCGGGGAGATTGCGGCGTATGTTGAAGCGAAGACAATTACTGACTGGCGGCGCTATAGGCGCCGCCGGGCTGGTCGCCGGGTGTGAATGCGGCGCGCCCGCCGGCGGCGCGACAATCCCCGGCGCGATCAATTCCCGCGAACTGAAAATGGTGACCACCTGGCCTAAGGATTTCCCCGGCCTCGGCGCCATACCGGAGCGCGTCGCCCGTTTCATCACGGAAATGTCCGGCGGGGCCATCACCGTGCGCGTCTTTGCTGCGGGCGAGCTTGTCAGCGCATTTGAGAGTTTTGACGCCGTCTCCAACGGCGCCGCAGACATGTATCACGGCGCGGAATATTACTGGGTCGGGAAATCGCCGGGCTTTAATTTCTTCACCGCCGTTCCCTTCGGCATGACGATTTCGGAAATCATGGCCTGGACGGAGTTTGGCGGCGGCCAACCGCTCTGGGACGAGCTCTCCGCGAAGTTCAACATCAAACCTATCGCCGCCGGCAATTCCGGCCATCAATTGGGCGGCTGGTTCAAAAAGGAAATTAACTCACTCGAAGATCTGCGCGGTCTCAAAATGCGCATGCCGGGCCTTGGCGGCGAAGTCCTGCGCCGCATCGGCGCCTCCGCCGTCGCCATCTCGGGCGGCGAGATCTACCCCGCTCTCCAATCGGGCGCCATCGACGCCACGGAATGGGTTGGCCCGTGGAACGATCTCGCTTTCGGTTTTTATCAGGAAGCCAAGTATTATTACTGGCCGGGCTTTCATGAGCCGGGCTCGCAGGTCGCCTGCGGGATCAATCTTGACCTCTGGAACACTTTTACAGCGACGGAAAAATCCATCATCATCGGCGCCTGCCAACGCGCCAACAATATTTCCATCGCCGAATTCACTCATCACAACGCCATCGCGCTGGAGCAACTGATCAACGACCACGGCGTCCAACTGCGCCAGATGCCGGCAGACGTCATGGCCGCTCTCGCGGACGCCAGCAAAACCGTGCTGGAGGAAGCCGCCGCTACAGACGACATGACGAACCGGATTTATCAGAGCTTCCGGGAGTCTCTCATCCGGTCCATGCAATGGAGCCGGATTTCCGACGAAGCCTACATGGCCGCGCGCCGCACAGCGTTCAATCTTTAGCCATGCTTGATCTCGCTGGGGACATTCTCAACTGGGCGGCGGCGGGAATTTTCTTTCCGCTGCTGTTTCTGCCGCTGGGGCTTTTGTTTTCTGACAAACGGCCCAGCTTGTTTTGGGCGGCGTTCACTGTGCTGGTTGTTTGCGCCGGACTTCTCTTCGCTCGCCTTACGCCAGTGCTGGCGCTGACGCCGTCGCCAACAAAAGTGATGTGGTTCGCGAGCTTATTCGCCGCAACAGTGACGACGACCGCCGTCATCGGCTCAAAAAAAACGTCCTGGTATCTTTCCGGCGCGTTTGAACTGATCACCAAGACCATAGGCCGCAGCGTTATGTGGCTGCTCCTTGCCATGGCCGTCATCCAGTTCGGCGTCGTCATCCTGCGCTATGTGTTCGGCCTCAACTACATCTTCATGCAGGAATCGATCACCTATATGCACGGCGCGGTGTTCCTGCTCGCGGGCGGTTACGCTCTACTCACGGACGACCATGTGCGCGTCGATATTTTCTATCGCGAGGCGAGCCCGCGCAAAAAAGCGCTGACGGATCTCGCCGGAACCTATCTCCTGCTCTTTCCCGTTAGCCTGCTCCTGATCTGGACAGCGTCGCCCTATGTGGCGCGGTCATGGGCGGTGGGTGAAGGCTCGAATGAATCATCCGGCATACAAGCGCTCTTCATTATCAAATCCTTCATTCCCGCTTTCGCCGTCTTGATGATGATGGCCGGATTCGTCATCGCCGCGCGCGCCGTCGCAACCCTGAAGGAGCGCAGCTGATGGAGTTCGAGATCGGCAATATCGCCTTTTGCGCTTGCGCCATCGCGGGCTGGCTCGACATCTTAATGGTGCTGGTTCTGTGCGTTGTGCTGATGATGGGATATCCGGTTGCGTTCAGTCTCGCTGGAACGGCCCTCCTCTTCGCCGTTCTCGGCCTGATGTTCGGCGTCTTCGATATTTCCTATCTCATCCCCTTCCCGCAGCGTGTCTTCGGCGCCGTCTCCAACACAACCCTGGTCGCCGTGCCAATGTTCATCCTCATGGGCGTCGTTCTGGAGAAATCGAAAATCGCCGAGGAACTGCTCGATGAAATGGCGAAGCTGTTTGGCTCACTTCCCGGCGGTCTTGGATTGTCAGTGACGATTGTGGGTATGCTCCTCGCCGCCTCGACCGGCATTGTCGGCGCCACCGTTGTGACGATGGGCTTACTAAGCCTGCCGACCATGCTCCGCCGCGGCTATGACCCGGCCTTCGCGTCAGGCTCCATCGCCGCAGCGGGGACGCTCGGCCAGATCATCCCACCTTCAATTGTCTTGATCCTTTTGGGCGACGTGATTTCCAACGCCTTTCAACGCGCGCAACTGCAACAGGGGATTATGTCGCCGGAAACGGTTTCCGTTGGTCATCTTTTCGCCGGCGCGCTGTTGCCGGGCCTGATGCTCGTCGGGTTTTACATTTGCTGGCAGCTCTTCATTGCGGTGACGGCCCCTAAAAAAGCCCCCGCAATCCCTGCCGCCGAACTCGGCAGCCGCAAAGAGGTCTGGGCCGCGGCCATGAAAACCCTCCCGCCGCCGCTCATTCTTATTATCGCAGTGCTAGGATCAATCCTTGCAGGCGTCGCCACCCCGACGGAAGCCGCCAGCGTCGGCGCCATCGGCGCCCTCCTCATCGCCGGCATGCGCCTTGCGCCAAAAGGCTCCATCCTTGCGGGACGATTTGCGGTTCTCGTTTCCGCCGCCGCCATCATCGGACTGCTTGCGCTTACCGCTACGCTCGATCTGCGTCTTGGCCGCGAAAGCATTTCCACTGCTGAGAGCATCGGTATTGTCGTCGCGTTTCTGTTATTCGCCCTGACGCCCTGGGGCGTTGTCGCCAGTCTTTTCCAGCTGCACAGGGAAAAAGCGATGGCACCGATCTTCGATCAGACGGCGCGCGTGACGACCATGGTGTTCACCATCCTTATCGGCGCAGCATTATTCTCACTTGTTTTCCGCGGACTGGGCGGCGACGACACGGTGCACCGCGCGCTTGCCGCAACACCCGGCGGTGTCGTCGGCGCGGTGCTCACCGTGATGCTGGTGATGTTCGTGCTCGGTTTCTTTCTCGACTTTATCGAAATCACGCTGGTCGTCGTGCCGCTGGTCGGGCCGCCGCTGCTCGCCATGGGGCTCGATCCTGTATGGCTCGGCGTGATGATGGCGATCAATCTGCAAACGTCATTTCTGACGCCGCCATTCGGTTTCGCGTTGTTCTATCTAAGAGGCGTCGCGCCGCCCGAAGTGAAAACCGCCGACATCTATCGCGGCGCCATTCCCTATATCGCCATTCAGGTCCTGGCCCTGGGCGTCCTTGCGATGTGGCCGCAGATTGCAACGTGGCTTCCCGGCGTTCTTTACGATTAGGCGAGCGTTTTAAGGTCGACGCCTGAATCTGCGAGCTTCGCCGGATCGAGCGCGGCGCCAGTCATGATCAACCTCTTGCCCATGGCGAAAGACGCCGGGTCGTTGATCGCATCGACGGCCAGCGCCTTACCGTCTTTCAGATACCAGACGGCGAATTTTTTCTCCGCAGGATCGCCGCGTAGGATCAAGTCATCATGGCCTTCCATCAAACCGACGGTCTGCAGTTTCACATCATACTGATCGGACCAGAACCATGGCAGCGCATCATAAATGGTTTCTTTGCCGAGCATGTTCGCGGCGGCGGCTTTCCCCTGTTCGATCGCATTGGGGACCGATTCAAGACGCATCCGCCGTCCATAACGGGGCGACGGAAAGTTCGTGCAATCGCCCGCCGCAAAAATTGACGGATCGGACGAGCGCGCATGCTCGTCGACAACGATGCCGTTCTCGACGTCTAGACCAGCCTCAAGGGCAAGCGAAATTTCCGGGGCGGCGCCAATGCCCACTAGCGCAGTTTCGCACTCGATGATTTCGCCATCGGCAAGCCGCGCGCCGTGAATGCGCCCCTCGCCTTCAAAACCTGCAAATGCCGCCCCAAGGCGCAAATCGACCCCCGCCCCTTTGTGCAAGTCCTGATAAAAAGCGGACACCGGCTCGCTGGCGACACGCGCCAGCACGCGCGGCGCCATTTCAAGCACGGTGACTTCGCGGCCAGCCTGGCGGGCGACGGCCGCGACTTCCAGCCCGATATAACCGGCGCCGACAATCACCACGCGCCCCGGGGCCGCTAGCATTGGCCGCAGCGAATCCGATTCCGCAAGGGTCCGTAAATAGTGAACGCCCGTCAGGTCCGAGCCGGGCGCAGATATCCGCCTTGGCGGCGCGCCCGTTGCAATCAGCAGCGCATCATAAAGATGCGTCTCACCGTCATCAGTCGAAACACTCTTCGCTTTGCGGTCAATCGCAGTGGCGTGCACGCCCAGATGAAGTTCAATCTCCTGGCTTTCGTAAAACTCCGCAGGCCTCAGATAAAGACGCGCTTCATCGAGATCACCTTTGAGGTAAGCCTTGGATAATGGCGGGCGCTGATAGGGCGGCGCTTCTTCGGCGCCGATCATTGTAATAGCCCCTTTGTAACCACCCTGACGCAAGGATACTGCGGCCTGTGCGCCCGCCTGCCCCGCGCCGATAATAACAATGCGTTCTATCGCCATAATAATTCGTCCGTCACCGCCGCTTTATTATCCCAGCTCCGTATTAGAAGAAATAACAGCAGATTCCACCCCCGCCTATTCCATTTCGCGGCCGATTGCCTATTGGTAGCGCCCCATAACCAATACCGAAACCGAGACCATAGCCTACAGGGAAGTAAGATGACGAACCGCGCGCAACTGACCATTGCACCTGAACTCGCCGCTTTTATCGAGGCTGAAGCTCTACCCGGAACAGGCGTGAGCGCTGACGATTTCTGGAGCGGCTTTGCGAAAATCATCGCCGACCTCGCCCCCCGCAACCGGAAATTACTGGAGAAACGCGACGCGTTACAAGCAAAACTCGATGACTGGCATCGCGCGCATAAAGGTGCTTACGACGTTTCGGCCTACACTGCTTTCCTGAAAGAGATCGGCTATCTGGCGCCCGAGCCGGCGCCGTTCGAAATCTCCACGGCAAATGTCGACGAAGAATTGCGCGCCGTTGCAGGCCCGCAGCTTGTCGTGCCCGTGAACAACGCCCGCTATGCCCTGAACGCCGCCAACGCCCGCTGGGGATCGCTTTACGACGCGCTCTACGGGACGGATGCGATCTCAGAAGACGGCGGCGCAGAGAAAGGAAAAACCTATAACCCAAAACGCGGGGACAAAGTCATCGCCCGCGCCCGCGCACTCCTCGATCTCGCAGCGCCGCTCGCAAACGGCTCGCATTCCGCCGCGACAGGCTACTCGGTGAAGGATGGCGCGCTCGAAATTGAAACAGCCAGTGGCGCAACGGGTCTTAAAAGCCCCGAGAGATTCGTTGGCTATCGCGGCGACGCAGAAAATCCGCAGGCGATCCTTCTGAAAAACAACGGCCTCCACCTGGAAATCGTCATTGATCCGACAAGCGCCATCGGCAAGACCGACAAGGCGGGCGTCGCAGATGTGATCATCGAGGCTGCTGTCTCCACGATCATGGATTGCGAAGATTCCGTCGCAGCGGTCGACGCCGAAGACAAGGTCAATGTCTACCGCAACTGGCTTGGCCTCATGAAAGGCGATCTTGAAGACACCTTCGAGAAAAACGGCAAGCCCATGACGCGCAAACTCAATCCAAACCGCGACTATGTCGCGCCGGATGGTAAGGCGTTCTCGCTGCATGGGCGCTCCATGATGCTGGTCCGCAATGTCGGCCATCACATGTATACCGACGTCATTCGCGATGCGGATGGCAATGAAATTCCTGAAACCATGATGGATGCGGCGGTGACGTCTTTGATTGCGCTGCATGACATCAAGGGCAAGCGCATGAACTCGCGCACAGGCTCGGTCTATATCGTGAAACCGAAGCTGCATGGGCCGGAAGAAGCCGCCTTCGCCGCCGAATTGTTCGGCCGGGTCGAAGAGATACTCGGCATGGACAAAAACACGCTGAAAATCGGCGTGATGGATGAAGAAAAACGCACCTCCGCCAATCTTGGCGCGTGCATCCACGCCGTGCGCGAACGCCTCGTCTTCATCAACACCGGCTTCCTTGACCGCACCGGTGATGAAATTCACTCCATCATGCAGGGCGGGCCCATCATCCGCAAAAACGAAGTCAAGAACTCGGTCTGGATCGCGGCTTATGAAGCGCGCAATGTAGGCATCGGTCTCGCCTGCGGCCTTGCCGGCAAGGCGCAGATCGGCAAGGGCATGTGGGCGGCGCCCGACATGATGGCGGCGATGATCGAACAGAAAATCGGTCATCCGAAGGCGGGCGCCACCACCGCCTGGACGCCCTCTCCCACCGCGGCGGCGCTCCACGCGATGCATTATCACGAGGTCGATGTCTTCGCCCGCCAAAAAGAACTCAAAGGCAAGGCGACTGGCGATCTCGACAAATTGCTAACCCCGCCCTTTGCGGACGGAGTCAATTTCTCGGAAGATGAAATCCGCGAAGAACTCGACAACAACGCGCAGGGTATTCTCGGCTATGTGGTGCGCTGGGTCGATCAGGGCGTCGGCTGTTCGAAAGTGCCGGACATTCACGATGTGGGGCTGATGGAAGACCGCGCGACGTTGCGCATCTCATCGCAGCATATCGCCAACTGGCTGATGCATGGGCTGTTGACGGAAGAACAGGTCATGGAAGCGATGAAACGCATGGCCGCCGTCGTCGACAAACAGAACGCGGGCGATCCGCTTTACAAACCTATGGCGCCGGGTTTCGACGGCCCGGCGTTCAAGGCGGCCTGCGATCTCGTCTTCAAAGGCGCGGAACAGGCAAACGGCTATACGGAGTTCCTGCTGACGCAATGGCGGAAAGAAGCGAAGGCTGGAAACTAGCGATCCGAAAACCCGAACGGCGCAATGGTGCGGCGGTAATCGTCGGGCAAAACCTG
Organism: Alphaproteobacteria bacterium; assembly: GCA_030426465.1. Taxonomy (GTDB): domain Bacteria; phylum Pseudomonadota; class Alphaproteobacteria; order Caulobacterales; family Parvularculaceae; genus Hyphococcus. Next base: position 7,042 of record JAUHYK010000102.1, on the reverse strand, counting down.
CCGCCCGATGGGCGGTTCGGCGCGCGCGGCGCATTCGATCCGGTGACAGAGCTTGCAGGCGACGCCGATAGGCGTCGGCTTTACTTCTTTAACATCCGTTCCCTGAGTGTAGATCAGACGATGCGCGTGTTTCGCGGCGCAGCCAAGCGCCACGGCGCGCTCGATGCGCGGCGCGCCATAAGCGCCGCCGCCCGCCGTCACCGTGCGCACGATGGTAAAAAACTTCTCACCATCAGGCAGCTCCACCCATTCGGTGATGATCTCGCGCGGCCGCGTGAACGCCTGATGCAGCGACCACAAGGGACACGACCCGCCATGACGCGCGAAGGGAAAGCCGGCGCCGTCGAGGCGTTTCGACACGTTCCCCGCGGCATCGACGCGGATGAAGAAAAACGGCACGCCTTCCTGCCCCGGCTGCTGCAGGGTCGTCAATCGATGCGCGACCTGTTCGAAACTGGCGCCGAATTGCCGAGACAGGGCCTCGATATCGTATTTGCGCATTTCAGCGGCTTTAACGAACGCGCGGTAAGGCATCATCAGCGCTCCGGCGGCGTAGCTCGCCAGCGCCCTTCGTGCGAGCCGCTCACTGTTTTCCGATGTGAAACCGCCTTCGCCAAGCGCATCATCAATGCTTTCGCGCATATCGAGATAGGCGATCTGCAAGGCAAGCTGGAAGTTCTGGCTTGCGCGGTCGAGCGTTTCATCAAGCACGATCTCGCCGCGATGACGGTCGAGCCTGCGCACGGCGCCCATCATGATATCGGGCGGAAAACGCCGAACACCCAATTTGTGTTGTTCCTTGAAATAACTCTCGAAATTATCGGCGCTCCCAAACGTCCTGGCAATGTCCGCCGCGATCCGCTCCGCCTGATCGTCAATCGCCGGAAAGGAGTTGCGCCGCGCCGACAAAAACCGTCGCGCCTCCGCCACAGGGTCCGGCGCGCTTTTCATCTGATCGGCCCCGTCTCCGCCATGATCGGCCAAGGCCAGTTGCCCGTCACGATAGGCGGTGTACAGACGAATGACCGCCTCGGCGACCGCCGGATAGGAGCGCGAAACGTCCTCCACATCCATCGCGGAAAGCTCGAGATCGGTGAACAAGGGATCACGCATCACTCCATCGAGACGCGCGGCGAATTCCTCTCCGCGATCACCAGCCAGCGACGCAACATCGAGCTGATAGGTTTGCGCGAGCTTGAGGAGCATCTCGGCGGTCATCGGCCGCTGATTGCGTTCCATCAGCGCGATGTAGGATGGCGAGACGCCAATGTCCTCAGCCATCACAGCCTGGGTCAGACCCATCTCCCGCCGAAGACGGCGCAGGCGCGGGCCCATGAAGGCGGCGCGATCTTTAGCCATTGGAATTCCTTACATGTCCAGACTTTACATTCTTACAGCAAAATTCTGTAAAGTTTGACAATAAGACTTTTTCGCGCCTGCACAAACCCCAATCACCCCTCTATTTTCACAACCAACGGCTCAGACGGGCCCTGCCATCCCGGACCGCCTGAGTGAAATTATCTAAGTGAATCAAAGGGAAATCTAATGACCTATCTGGAGAATCTGAGCACCGCAGCCAGCACTATCAAAGGCCAGGACGGCTGGAACGGGATCGACGCAGAATCCGTAGCCCGGATGCGCCTCCAGAATCGCTTCCATACCGGTCTCGATATCGCGAAATACACCGCAGGGATCATGCGGGCCGATATGGAGGCCTATGACGCCGATCCAGCCAATTACACCCAGTCGCTCGGCTGCTGGCACGGCTTCATCGGCCAGCAAAAAATGATCGCCATCAAGAAGCATTTCGGCGAGACCAAGGGCCGTTACCTCTACCTCTCCGGTTGGATGGTCGCCGCGCTGCGTTCTGAATTCGGGCCCCTGCCCGACCAGTCCATGCATGAGAAAACCTCGGTGCCGGCGCTCATTGAGGAGCTCTACACCTTCCTCAAACAGGCAGACGCCCGTGAGCTTGGCGGTCTGTTCCGCGATCTTGATGCGGCGCGCGAGGCTGGCGATCAAGTGACGGAAAAGCAGGTACTCAACAAAATCGACAATTTCCAGACCCATGTCGTGCCGATCATCGCAGACATTGATGCAGGTTTCGGGAACGCCGAGGCGACATACCTCCTCGCCAAAAAAATGATCGAAGCCGGCGCGTGCGCGCTGCAGATCGAAAATCAGGTCTCCGACGAAAAGCAATGCGGCCACCAGGACGGCAAGGTCACGGTTCCGCATGAAGATTTCCTCGCGAAAATTCGCGCCTGCCGCTACGCCTTCCTTGAGCTTGGCGTTGATGACGGGATCATCGTTGCGCGCACGGACTCCCTTGGCGCCGGCCTCACCAAACAGATTGCGTTCAGCGCAGAGCCTGGCGATCTCGGCGATCAGTACAACGCGTTTCTCGATTGCGATGAGGTTGCGGCGAACGAGATCAACAATGGCGATGTCGTCATCACCCGCGACGGCAAGCTGATGCGCCCGAAGCGCCTGCGCTCGAACCTCTTCCAGTTCAAAAAAGGCACCGGCGAAGATCGCTGCGTTCTCGACTGCATCACTTCACTGCAGCACGGCGCGGACCTGCTCTGGATTGAAACCGAGAAGCCGCATGTGGAGCAGATCGCCGGCATGGTCGACCGCATCCGTGAGGTCATTCCGAACGCCAAGCTTGTTTACAACAACTCGCCGAGCTTCAACTGGACGCTGAATTTCCGCCAGCAGGTGTTCGACGCCTGGGAAAAAGATGGCAAGGATGTTTCGGCCTATAACCGCGACAAGCTGATGAGCGTGGATTACGATGACACGGAACTCGCGCTTGAAGCGGACAAACGCATTCAGTCCTTCCAGCGCGACGGCTCTAAACGCGCCGGCATTTTCCACCACCTTATCACGCTGCCTACCTATCACACGGCGGCGCTTTCCACCGACAATCTCGCCAAGCGTTATTTCGGCGAGGAAGCGATGCTGGGCTATGTCAAGAACGTCCAGCGCGAAGAAATCCGTCAGGGCGTCGCTTGCGTCAAACACCAGAACATGGCGGGCTCTGACATTGGCGATGATCACAAGGAGTATTTCGCGGGCGAAGCGGCGCTGAAAGCGGGCGGTAAAGACAACACAATGAACCAGTTCGCAGCAGCCAGCTAAGTTCTTTTACAGGGAGGGAACGCTCCCGCGATAGGAAGCGCCGCCGGGTTTCTCCATTCCCGGCGGCGCTTTTTCTTTATGGCGATGCAATTCATAAATCCGAGGGCATTTACTTCTTCCGGCGACGGTTCCCGCCGGGACGGCTGGGATAGGGTCAGGCCAACAATAAACCAGTAGTTCAGGAGAAACGGCCTTGAAACTCTACTCCTTCGGCCCCGGCGCCAATTCGCTAAAGCCCCTGCTCGCGCTCTATGAGAAAGAACTCAACTTCGAGAGCGTCTTTTTAAACCCGGCGAAATTTGAGCACCATTCGGACTGGTACAAAAAGCTAAACCCCAATGGCCAGGTCCCGGCGCTCGAGCACAATGGCAAGGTCATCACCGAATCGACGGTGATCTGTGAATATCTCGAAGACGAGTTTCCCGATCAGAACCCGCTCCGCCCCGCCGATAACTTCGAGCGCGCGCAAATGCGCATCTGGACCAAATGGGTCGATGAATATTTCTGCTGGTGTGTCTCCACCATCGGCTGGCACCGCATGGTTGGCAATATGGTGAAACCTCTTTCGGATGAAGAATTCGAGGCGATGGTCGACAAGGTGCCGATCCACGAACAGAAAGTGAAATGGCGCCGGGCGCGCGAAGGCTTCCCGCAGGACCTCCTCGACGAAGAAATGCGCAAGATCGGCCATTCGGTGAAGAAACTCGAAGCGCGCCTGAAGGAGAGTAAATGGCTCGCCTGCGATCAGTACACGCTCGCCGATATCTGCAATTTCGCCATCGCGAACCGGATGGATCAGGGTTTTCCGGAATTCGTGAACGAAAAAGACACGCCTGCGATCCTCGACTGGCTTGCGCGCATCCATGATCGCCCGGCGGCGAAGAAAATGTTCGCCAACCAGCCGTCGGAGTTCAACCGCAAGAAGGACTAAACCGGAGCGCGATTACGGCCGGAAGCACAAGGCGCCGCGGCGTTCCGCAAAGCGCCAGCCTTCGGCCGTTTTTCTGAACTTGTCCGTGTAGGTCCCGACCAGCGGCGCGCCCTCTCCCTTGATGGGCAGGCCGCCGTCTTCCGCGGCCGTTCCGGTGAACAACAGGATGACGCTGAACGCGGACGCCTCCGTCTCGCTCTCAACGTCAACGACAACATTGGCGCAGACATGGCGCGAAATGCGCGGCGGGCGCGCAGTGAACGCCTCCATGAGCGCCTCCAGGCCAACAATCGGTGCATCGGGCGCCGTCGGCCGCGTCATCAGCCCGTCTTCGGTGTAAAGCGCGACAATCGCCGCCCAGTCATGGGCGTCGGTGAGATTGGCGTAGTGATTGATGAGACGCGTGCAGTCGGCTTCAATCGCGCGGCGCGTTTCTGGGGTCATGTGAGTCTCCGAGGCAATTAGGAATTTTCTGCATTTGTCACAGGCTTGTAATTCAACCGAGCACTGCGGCCATGAATTCTCAACCACACAGCATAAATTGGCCACGCAATCACGGTACAGACGGTAACAATTTTGGCTATTTGCGCGATAAAATCCCATCTGAATTCGTGTTCACCTAAGATAAGAGTATACAATACAGTTAGTAATATGCTCACTACTATTGCGGCTGGCACTGCGACCGCGGTTACGATTTGTTCCTGAAAAGCTGTATTGTCGGGAAATGTTTGAGGAAATTGCCTAATCAAGAATATGCGGAAAATCAGCAACCATGACAGATGCCAAATCACCATCACCACCCAATCGAAATAATCCAATAAATTCATTTATAGCTCTGCATCGGAAGACATCGAAGGACGTTGTCACATAGAGAGATTGGCGCTCCAAGCTGAAACCTACAGCGCAAACGGATCCCCCGCCGTCGCGTAATGCGCCATGGCCATGGTGGTGAGCTGCGCGTTAACGCGGATGCAGCTCGGGAAGACGCTGGCGTCGGTGACGAGCACATTATCCGTTTCATGCACGCGGCAATCAAGGTCGACGACGCCCTTGGCGGGATCGGCGTTGCGGCCATTGCCGCCATGAGGATGCGAGCTTGAGAGTGTCACGTCATCGGCCTCGCGGATCGCCTGTTCGAAATAGCCGTCAATATCGTCGCCGGGACGCAGCGCATGGCCGCGCGCCACGGCCGGATAAACCTCCTCGGCGCCGGCGGCGAAATGCACTTTTGACAAGGCGCTGAGCGCACGTCGGAGAAGCGGCAGCTCCACATCGTCGCACAGCTTGAAGCGCAGGCGCCCGCCCTTCAGCCGTCCCTGACGGTCGGCGGGAACGAGAACGCCCGCTGAGGCCATGCGGTTATAGTTCCGCATACGCCGTGCATGGTCGCCAAACCAGCCTGGCATCAGCGTCGACATGCTCATGGGCGGCTGGAAATGCGATTCCAACAGAAAATCGCCGCGATCCACATAGGTGGTCATCTGATCTTCGTCCCAGGCGCGCATTGGCGCCCCATCCGGCATTAACGCGACGACGGGACAGGCGATGTTCAACGAAATGTCTTCACCAGTATTCCTGATCCCGCTGCGGTCGAGAATATTACTGGACGCGAGCGCGCCGGCGGCGACAACCACGCCCTTGCGCGCCTTCACGAACCGCCGCGTTCCATCGCTGAGGCAAACTTCCACGCCTTCGGCGCGGCGCGGCTCGTTGCCGTCGCGCCAGACGATCTTGCGCACCTCTGCGTCCGCCAAAATATTGGCGCCGCGCTTGCGGGCGTCGAGCAGATAGGACTGGGCCATGCCCTGCTTGCGGGCGTAGGGACACCCCGTATTGCAATAGCCGCAATAGGCGCAGTCGGCGCCGATGGAGCGCGGCCCGTAATTCTTACTGAACCATGTGGCGGGCGACGCGATGTCCTTCTGGTCGCCGGTGGAGGCTGCATAGCCTTGCCAGCCATCCAAAAGATGCGGGCCGTTATTGCGCCCGCTTTTCAGTTCGGCCTGTTCTACGCCAAGGCGATGCTCCACCGCTTCATAGGAGCTGACAAAGCGCGCCTCATCCACCGGCGCGCCAAGTTCGGCCCAATCGGCGAACACATCATCGGCTTGCGGGTGGGTCAGCCCGGTCTGCTTCACGCGCAGACAGATGCCGTTGTTGATGACGGTCGATCCGCCGACGCAGCGTCCCTGAAACACCACAATGTCATTGTCCCGACTGGTTTGAATGCCGCCATCGATGAAGAGACGCGACGTCATGCGCCGCTCTTCATGGGTGATGCGCGTCGACGGATAATGCGGCCCCGCCTCAACGATCAGCACATCATGTCCATGGCCGGCGAGCGTCGCCGCCGCCACCGCGCCGCCGGCGCCGGACCCGATGACGATGACATCGGCTGCCGCCGGAATTTGATCCGGCTCCAGAATATCTTTGTGCGTCAGATCGCGGCCGGAAAACAAAGCAATCGGAACCTCGCCGCCGCCGCGTGCGCGATGGGCGGGCAAGGTATAGCCGATTTGCTGCAAAACCGGGTTGGCGCGATTATCGTCTTCGCTAACGCCCTCCCAATGGCCGTAATAGCCCGCATAAATGATGGAGCGGATGCGCGCCAGATCCTGCATCATGTCGTTCTGCGTTCGTTGCAGGCGTTTCTCGATCCGCCGCGCGCGCCACGACGGCCCGAACCATAGAAAAAACGGGCCGCCAAGCACCAGACACAGCACGTAGAGAATAAGACCGATCTCGCCGGGCTTCTTGCCTTCGATCAGACCGAACTGTCGCTGGATATTGGCGACCACCTGATCCGAAGAGATCGCCATATCGGCGCCATGGAACAAGCCTTCGGCGAAGGCCTTCAGGATTGCCGCTTGCAGCGGATTAAAAGGTTTTCGCATCGCTCTCCCCGGTGATGAAAAACCGAGCCTAGTCTGATTTGAAACCCGCGCACGTAATGCTTGAATTTTTTGC
>JAUHYK010000101.1 GCA_030426465.1 Alphaproteobacteria bacterium | reverse complement strand
CGGAATGAAAAGCCGCCTTTAAGGGCGGCTTTTTTGTTGTTTTTCAAGGCTTTTAGAGATTAAGCCGCGCTCTGGATCACGCGGTTGCGACCGCCATTCTTGGCCTCGTAAAGCGCCTCGTCAGCACGCTTGATCAGTTTCTGGGCGCTGTCGTCTTCCGGGCCGTTCTCGGTTGAAGCGATCCCGATGGAGACCGTCACACCAAGCTCATCACGGCCATTATTAAACCTGAATTTAGAACCGGCGATCTCCTGGCGCAGGCGTTCTGCGACCACCGACGCAAATGAAAGATCCGTATCCGGCATCGCAACAAGGAATTCCTCCCCGCCATAGCGGCAGGCGAGATCAATGCCTCGTATCGCCCCGGTGATGCGTTCGGCGAATTCTTTGAGAACAAGATCGCCAATATCGTGGCCATGCTGGTCATTGACGTCTTTGAAGTGGTCAATGTCGAGGATCATCACCGCCAGCGGCCGGCCGGTCCAATAGGCGCGGTCGAACATGGCGGAGAGATGGCTTGCGAGATAGCGGCGGTTATAGAGGCCGGTCAGCTGATCGGTGACCGCCATTTCAAGGCTCACCTGGAAGGACGAGCGAAGCTGGTCCACATAGCGTTTCCGGCGCAACTGGGTCGTGACCCGAGCGGTCAGCTCGTTTCTGTCCACAGGCCGGGTGACATAGTCATTAACCCCGATATCGAGAGCGCGAACGAGCTTGCGCGTATCCCCGTGGCGCACCACAGCGAGGATCGGTGTGAGACGGGTTTCCTCGAAAGACCGGATGGTCGAGCACAGACGCAAGGGGTCCATGGCTTCAATGGAGAGATTCACAAGAATAAGGTCGAATTCACCGGCGCGCGCGCGGGTAAGGGCAATTTCCGGATCGGCCTCGTGGATTACCTGATACGCATCATCGCCAAGCGCTGCGATCAGGCGCGCCGCCTGGTCTTCATTATCATCGATCAGGAACACCCGCGTCTCGCCCGTGTCAGCGTCGGGATCGATTTTGCCGACAATGCCAAGGTCCTTGCCCGTCGCGTAGCGCGCACGCAATTCGTCGGTCATCATTTTAAGGCGCGTTAGCGAGCGCACCCGCGCGAATAGCGCAAGATCTTCAACCGGTTTTGTAAGGAAGTCGTCAGCGCCAGCTTCAAGACCGGCGACGCGATCAGCCTGCTGGTCAAGCGCGGTCACCATAACAACCGGAATGTGCATGGTTTCCGGATTGGCTTTAAGCTTTCGGCATGTCTCGAAACCGTCCATGCCGGGCATCATCACATCGAGCAGGATGATATCAGGCTTTTCCTTGACGGCGAGATCAATCGCCTCCTGCCCGGAATAGGCGCCGAGTACGTCGAAATATTCCGCCCGAAGTTTTGCTTCGAGCAGTTTGACGTTCGGTTCCAGGTCATCGACGACTAATACGCGCGCCGTCATGCAGCCCCCATGGCTTAAAGGGTTATTAAGAACCCCGAAGCCTAATCCAAATACCTTTTCACTTTCTCAAGAAACGTCGCCACGGAGATCGGTTTTGCGATATAATCTTCGCAACCGCCCTGACGGATCCGTTCTTCATCGCCTTTCATGGCGAACGCCGTGACGGCGATCACCGGAATATCAGCGAGATCGGGACTGTTCTTGATTTCACGCGTGACCTCGAGCCCCGAGACTTCGGGAAGCTGTATGTCCATCAAAATGAGGTCCGGGTGATTGTCTTTAAGCGCGTCGAGCGCTTCCGGCCCAGTGCGGGCCTCAAGTGTCTGATAGCCGTGAATTTCAAGGAGATCCCTGAACAGCTTCATGTTCAGCTCGTTGTCCTCAACGATCAGCACCGTTTTCGGTTCAGCTGAATAATCAAGCTTTTCCATGGCCGACATAGTACGCCTTTTGTCCGTATTTCGGGCCCCCAAACGCGAATCGGCCCCAGTCGATGGAAAGTTTTGCGCAAAAGGTCTTAATTGAATGTTTATCCTGAACGCTTCGGGGCCTCCTCGCGGCGAATTTTAAGGGATTTTCTGTCTCCTGATGCCTGAAAATGGTGAAATTCCTGGCTTTTGCCGCGATTGCGGCCGACGCATGACCGTCATGGCCGGGGGCCCGCGCCCCTATTGCGCAGCCTGCGGCTCGGCGCGAATCACCGCCCATCCGGAGATTTTCAGCCTTTCCATCGCCCATCTCGACTGCGACGCTTTCTACGCCGCCATCGAAAAACGCGACAATCCCGAGCTGGAAGATCTGCCCGTGATCATTGGCGGCGGCGTTCGTGGGGTTGTTTCTACTTGCTGTTATGTGGCGCGGACCTATGGAGTTAAGTCCGCGATGCCCATGTTCAAGGCGCGCGAGGCCTGTCCGAACGCGGTCATTATCAAGCCGAATATGGCGAAATATGCAGAGGTCGGCCGCGCCGTCAGGCAGATGATGCTGGATTTGACGCCGCTAGTGGAGCCGCTCTCCATTGATGAGGCCTTTATGGATCTCACAGGCACATCGCGCATTCATGGCGGGCCGCCGGCGATCACGCTGGCGAAGCTTCAGGCGCGCGTAAAGGACGAGCTCGGCGTCACCGCCTCCATCGGTCTTTCCCACAACAAATTTCTGGCGAAGATCGCTTCGGACCTCGATAAGCCGCGAGGCTTTTCCGTAATCGGCAAGGAAGAAACGAAGTCTTTCCTCGCGCGTCAGAAAGTCACCATGATCTGGGGCGTTGGCGCGGCCATGGCGAAAAAGCTCGAACAGGACGGCGTCGCCACCATCGGGCAATTGCAAAAAATGGATGTATCGCGGCTCGCCAAGACTTACGGGGAAATGGGCCTGCGTCTTTCCCGCCTCGCCCAGGGCGATGACAAGCGCGCCGTGAAACCGGAACGCGAAACCAAAAGCGTATCATCGGAAACCACTTTCAACGAAGACCATCGCGATGTGAAATGGCTAGAAGACGTGTTGTGGGAGCTTTGCGAAAAAGTCTCAGCACGCATGAAAGCGTCGGGCTTTGAAGGCCGCACGGTGACGCTGAAACTGAAGACCTCCGATTTCAAAACCATCACACGTCGCACCACGCTGGACGCGCCCGCCAATCTCGCGCGCATCGCCTTCGCCGCCGCAAAGCCAATGCTCCATGACGCCGCCCAGGGCAAAGCCTATCGCCTGATCGGCGTTGGTTTTTCCGGCCTGTCCTTTGCCGGCGAGAGTGAAAGCGCGCCGGACCTTTTCGGTGACGGCAATGAGAAGATCGCCAAGACGGAAAAAGCGATTGACGCTATTCGGGAAAAATTCGGGCGTGACGCCGTGAAGGCCGGCCGGACATTGAAGCGCGGCGGCGAGGCCCGAAAGCGCAGTTAGTCTTTCGTCTTGTCCTTGCGTTGTTGCGCATTATGGCGGTCGGTTTTTGCGGGCCCGCCTTCTTCATCTTCATAGACGTGCATATCCTCTGCGGGATTAACATCCGCGTCGGGACGGCTATCGCGGCCGCCATAATTATTCTCTTCATCCGCCTCTTTATGCTGGTCGTCGGCGTCTGGTTTTTCCGCCGGTTTTTTCTGTGGCGCCGTCATGATTGACCTCATCGCTGAAACAGGAACGAAGGCTGGACTTCCACCTTTCAAACACCCTGCGCCGCGTTTTTGTTCCCGGTTTATAATCGTTGACGCCGCGTCGCCCGGCGCCCGCATATCCGGGGGATGGCGCACCGGCGGATATGCGGGCGCGGACAACGCCCATCAAAACAAATTCACAATGTCAAAGAGCCCGGACATGGCGGGCTTTCGCTCCCATATCCCGGCGCCGTAAGAGCCCTTTTCGTGTGTTGCGCCCTCTCTTCAGAGACGGGACGCGAGTTCATCGAGCCGCATGACGACGCAAGGATGATCATAAGGCAGCGCGGCAGGTGTTGGATAAGTATTCACCAAACCTCAAAAAAGCGGCCGAATTCAACAGATATGAGGTATTTTTCGCGTCTTAGGCGTGCGGGATTTTTGATTTCGACGGGGCCGCTGAGAAAGCTTAGCCGGGTAGACGGATCGAAGGGGCGTCGCGGGGCTTCGCGTGGGAGCCCAGCCTGTTCTTTAGAACATGGAATTGTTGTGCAGAGTCGATTTAACGACCGGCTGACCGACACCCCAATGTTCAGCAAACTTTCCGTTTTCCATTCGGAAAATGTGCATGCCAGCGTTTCCTTCTGAATCAGGCGTCGCCTTGAAATGAATATGCATCCAGACCAGATCGCCATCGGCGCCCGCGCGTTTTATGTCGCCGTGCATTTGAGGAAACCGCTCAAGTTGCGCCGCGAAATATTGAATCAACCCGTCTTTTCCATCGGGCACGCGCGGAGAGTGCTCTATATGGCCTTCAGCAACGCATTCCTCACCAAACTGTTCGACATTCAAGTCGACTTCCAGAACCTCCATACACCAGACGGCTTTCTTCAGGTTTTCCTGCTCCATGGCCTCACGCGCGAGAATGTCGGCGTCACTTGGCTGCGCGAGCGCGCCGCTACTCAACCCCAACGCAATTGCGCTATAAGCAACACTATTGATGGAACGGGCGGCGAAGCTATTCATATCAGATGGTTCCTCAGATGAAGTAAGATGGGCGCCTTAAGCCACTCGATCCTTTGGTGCGCCAGCATCGAAAAAAGCATCAATGTTGGCGAGGACGCGCATGGCCATCGCCGCGCGGCTTTCCCAAGTAGCCGATGCAATATGCGGCAGGCAAAAGACATTGGGCAGGGAATAGAGTTCTTCGCGGATAGGGTCCGGCTCCGTTTCAAACACATCGAGCCCGGCGGCGAAAAGACGGCCGGATTTCAAGGCCTCGATCATCGCCAGTTCGTCGATCACCGGTCCGCGCGAAATGTTGATGATCACAGCGGCGGGTTTCATCTTTTCAATCGCCGCCTTGTCGATCAAATGGTGGGTATCTTCTTTCAGTGGACAATGGAGCGAAATGATATCCGCCTGTTTTAAAAGTTCGTCGAAAGAAACTGCTTTGGCGTTGTATTCTTTATCGATCTCCGCCGACGGGCGCGGCGTTGTGTAGACAATGTTTAAATCGAAACCTTGCGCGCGTTTGGCGACCTCCTTGCCGACATTGCCCATGCCGACAATGCCGAGGGTCCTGCCCGTAACACGCTGGCCCCAGCTTTCAGGCGTCAGCATACCGCGCCCCTCGCCCGTCTTGGCAATCTCGAGCCCTTCGCGAAAACGGCGGCAGGCGGCGATGATCAATCCCATGGTCGTGTCAGCGAGACAGGCTGTCGTCACTTCCGGCGTATTGGAAACGGCGACGCCTCGCGCCTTGGCTGCGTCGAGATCGATATGATCGACGCCAACACCAATCGACGCGATCAGCTTTACCGTGTCCGGCAAGGCGTTCACGAAACCGGCGTCCATCTCGTCAAAAGCCGTCGCAAACACCGCTTCTGCGCCTTGCGAATAGGTTGCAAACTCACCCGGCGCCGCGACGTTTTTTTCGGGCTCGCGAACCTCATATTTGGCGCGGAGTATCCCGGCGAGCGCGCCCGGCAATTGCCGGGGGCTGGCGATGATCCTTTTTTCCGTCATATACCTCGCCAGACCTCCTGTTCGCGGCTCAGCGCCCACCATGTACGGAAAAACCGCGAAAATCCAAGCGGCTGGCGCAGAGAGGCCCACTGCGTTAAACTCCCGGCACGAAGGCGCGCGGCGCCGCCCCCAACCGGGCGGGCGTCGCGGGGTGAGGCGTAATGCGGATTATTCTTTGGGCCTTGGGAATCCTGGCGGTCATCGCCGCCGGACGGGTGGTCTATCATCTTGTGCCCGCCTCGGGCGCGTTCACAGAACTCGACACAAAGCTTGTGGATCAATGCCGTCGCGTCGACGTGGCGCCGGGCACCGAAGACGTCACTATCGACCCCGAGCTGAACCTCGCCTTCATTTCCGCCGCCGACCGTCGCGCCTGGTTTAACGGTGAAGGCGGCGAAGGCGTCAATCCTCTGAACGGCATCTACGCCATGAGCCTCGATGGCTCAGACGCGGTGCGCCGGGTTTCCCCCGAAATGGAGAATTTCCTGCCCCACGGGATCAGCTTGTGGAAGGGCGCTGACGGAACCAAGCGGCTGTTCGTGATCAATCACCCCACCACTGGCGAACAGATCGTCGAGATATTCGATGTAGGCGAGGCTGGCGACCTCACCCATCTTGAAAGCGTTTCCTTCCCGGCCATGCATTCTCCCAATGATGTTGTCGGCGTCGGCCCGCGCCAGTTCTATGCGACGAATGACAGGCGTTTCGAAGGCGGACCATTATCGGCGCTCGAATCCTATCTTGCGCTCCCGCTCACCAACACGGTCTATTTTGACGGCGCAAAAGGACGCTCTGTCATGAGCGGTCTCACCTATGCCAACGGCATCAACAAATCCGCGGACGGAAAAACAATTTACATCGCGGAATTATTAAAACGCCGCATCGGCGTGTTCACGCGCGATATAGAAACGGGCGCGTTAAAGCGGGTGAAAAATCTCGGCGTCAAAACAGCGCCTGACAATATCGAGGTGTCACGCGACGGCGCCCTGTGGGTCGCGGGCCATTCTAAAATTTTCGATTTTGTCGAACACGCCAAAGACCCGGAGGCGATTGCGCCGTCCCACGTTATTCGCCTCAATCCGCGAAACGGCCTCGCCTCTGACGTTCTGATCTCCGTCAATGGCGAGATCAATGGTTCATCCGTTGGCGCGGTCTGGGACAACACGCTGATTGTCGGCGCGGTGTTCGACAGTCATGTGATGGTCTGCCCGATGCTGGAGATTCTCCTGCGCGGACCGTCAACCAGCAGTTCGGACAACACCCAGTAACTATTCAGCGAAAATCGCATCAATCCGGCGCTGTGCGATCGGGTGATAGCCGGGGCGCGCCCGCTCATAGATGGCGCTCGCCCATTCGCGGCGGCCATTATCGACCAACGTCTGGTAAAGCGGATAGATGAACTTGCCGCGCCCGACCTGCATCAGGAAATCGTCAAGCGGCTCAAAGGCCGGCTCGTAACCGGCCTTGATCGCCGCCTGATACCAGACATTGGCGATCTCCGCATTTTGAGAGGTGGAAAGCGAGAAGCGCTGGTCCAGCGCCGCCATTTGGTCCACCGAAATATTCTCCGGCAGGCTGCGGATGAAATGCAACCACTCATGGGTGGTCCAGGCGCTGGTTTCAAAACCGTCTACGTCGCCGGCGCCGAGCCAGGCATTCATCTGCGCCGTCACCTTGTCAAATGCGTCCGATTGCGGGTCTTCAATCGAATCCGGGAAACCGGGCTCATACACCCAGGAGTTAATTTCCGCCTGGCTGACCGCATCCGGATGCTCCGCCCACAGATTATCCTCGAAATAGGTCAGGAAATCTTCAGTGGTGATCGATTGGAAAGCGAAGTGATCGAAATAGTCTTTCAGGAACGCATCGAAGGTTTCACGCCCGAAGCGGTTCTCCAGAAATTTCAGGAAGAACATTCCGCCCACATAGGACACATCCGAGAATGAATCGTCGGGATGTTCGATATCGGCCGGCATTTTCAGCGCAGTCAATTCGGGCCGCGCGGCGGCGGCGATATCCTCCATCAGCGATTTCTTGTCGAGGGAGCGCTCCATGGTGGCGCGCTCTTCGCCGTAAAGCGCTTCCATGGTGCGGTTCTCAACATAACTCGTGAAGCCTTCATTGAGCCATGCATCTCGCCAGTTGGAATTGGTCACAAGATTGCCTGACCATGAATGCGCCAGTTCATGAGCAACCACATTAGTGAGACTCTTGTCGCCCGCGATCAGCGTCGGCGTCATGAAGGAAAGCCGCGGGTTCTCCATCCCACCAAACGGAAAACTTGGCGGCAGGACGATCTGGTCGTAGCGCCCCCAGCGAAAAGGCCCGTAAAAGGCCTCAATCGCCTCCTCCATCATCGGCGTGTCTTCGAACTCCGCGGCGGCGGCGTCGAGAATATAGTCCTCGGCGTAGACGCCCATATGATCGTTGATCGCCTTGAACTCAATGTCGCCGATCGCCAGCGCCAGAAGGTAAGACGGGATCGGTTGGGACATGCGGAAAGAGTAATCGCCGTCGCGGTCGCCATCCTCGTCCTGACGCGCACTCATTACAGCGATCAGTTCCGGCGGCGTTGTCAGGTGGGCGTCATAGGTAATGCGCACGGCGGGCGTATCCTGCAGCGGGATCATGGTGCGCGCATAAAGCGGCTGGAACTGGGTGAAGAGATATGGGTGTTCCTTGCCGGCCGTTTGTTCCGGCGATAGCCACTGAATGCCTTCTGCGTCTGGGCTCGTCGCATAGGTGATGCGGACCTGATCGGCGCCGTCGGGCAGCGTAATCGCAAAGCGCGACCCCATGACTTTGTCATCAGGCCCCATGGTGTAACCGGCGGTGATCCAGTCGCCCGCCACATGCGCCTCGACCATCTCGATGGTCAGGTCATTAGCGTCGAGCACAAGCGTGTCGACGTCGTTTTTCTCGCGGTCGAAATCGAGCGTCGCCGAACCCGAGATCACTTTTGTGTCAAAATCGACATCAAGATCGATGTCCACATGGGTGACGCGGATCTCGTTGTAATTCGAATAGGTGAATTCATCGGCGGCGTCTTCCGGCGTCGCAGCGCGCCAGACGGCCTCAGCTTCCTCGCCCGGTTCACTCGAGCTTGCATCGTCTTCGATATATGTCGTTTCTCCCTCCGTCTCGCCGCCTCTGGAACAGGCCGCAAGAACGGCGAAAGAGGCGGAAAGCAGGAGAAAACGGGAGAAAACCATAGGGGAAGGTCCTTCAACGACTGAACTTGCGCCGGACCCTACCGGGGCCGTGGAAGGGGGGCAAGCGCCCTACTCCGCGGCGGTTTCGCCGGGCCGCCCGTAATCAAGCCAGTCCGCGATTGGCGTCACATCGCCGATAACAGGCTCCGCCAAAGGTTCAATCAATTTCAGGCCGTTCTTTGCATTTGCGAAATAAACAACGCCGTCGCGAGTGGTCGTATTGAAGGCCGCGAACGCCTTGAATTGTTCATTATCGCCCCAATGGAAATATACCGGCGCCTCTTCAGATGTCTGGACGCCCCAGCCAAGCGCCCACGAAATCTGTGCGCTATCTGTCGACGATTGCGGGCGCAGCATTTCAATCCGCGCGGCGTCACTCATCCAGGCGCCGTCACACAGATAGACCAGGAACTGCGCGTAATCCTGCGCATTTGTCAGCACCGAATAAGCGGCGCCCGCGCTAGGCGATATTTTAACGGCGCGTCCCTTTTCCTTGGCGCCTTTTTCATCATGAGCGAAGGCGAGCGTTACGTTCTGCTTCGGCGCGGACAGCGACGATTTCGCCATGATCGTCCCAAGGCGTTCTTCGAATAGATCGTCGAGACTCTTGCCGGTTCTCGCTTCGATGAAGGCTTGCAGCAGCATGTAGGCTTCGCCGGAATAACCGAAATCTGTATCCGGCGGGTTTTTGAACGCGATATCCCCCCATGTTTCCTGATCGAGAGGATCGCTCGCCCAGTTGGGAAAGCCGGAGCGATGTTCGAGGATGATCCGCGGCGTCAGTTTGGCGTAAGCCTCTTGGTCGGTGACGCGCGGATAGTCGAAGCTCGCCGCCAGCGGTTCATCGAGATCGATGACGCCCTCATCCGCCAGTTGATTAACGATCACGGAAAAGATCGTCTTGGTGAGGGATGCGCCTTCAAAAATTGTGTCGGGGCCGACCGGATCGCCTGTCTCCACATCAGCGACGCCGTAATAGGAGACAGTGTCTAGCGCGCAGTCATCAATGGTGGCGATTGCGAGCCCGGGAACATTCGCCTCGGCCATGAGCGCGGGGATGTCTGTGGATGCGAGCGGCGCCGTTTCGGGGTCGGTTGCCGTGCATGAAGCGGCGGCGGCGAACGCAATAAGTATACAAGCCTTTATCTTCATATCCCGCCCCTCATTGCGCCAAAGACGGCTACAAATGTCTCATCCGTAATACAGGCGGGGTTGGATGATGAACATGTCGTCTGAACGCGAAACAGGAACGCTTTGTCTTGCGCTGAGGCCCAACGTCAGTCCATTTCCGGCGGCGGCGGCGTGAGTCGGGTGTAGGTGGTGTTCATCTTCGGACCGGCGCCGACATCGAGCGATGTGTCGAGCGTGGTTTTGGAACAGGCATAGTCCATAACCTGAAGGCCGACGCCGGGCTGTTCCACCGGGATATCGCCATGCGTCATGTGGGCCGTACCGCGAACGCCGCCCGAGTCCTGACAGATGGCGAGTTTTTTACTGGCGGCGGAAACGGACCACCGCCCCGCCGCCGGCAGCGCCTCACCTTCCGCAAAGGCGCCTTCGTCGCCAAGATCCATCTCAAGGGAGCCCGCAAAGGATTTCGCGAAATAAACGCCCTTTTCATCAAAGCGTATTATGCGCTGGCCCGGGTCGGCGTTGGTGATCGGCACACCTTGCGATCGCATCCACTCGATCGGACCGCCGCCGGTCACCTCCCATTCGCCCACAAGACAAATGTCGATTTCCTCGCTGTCATTGCAGGGCTCACAAGACCGGATACGTGTTCCCTCAAGCTCGACCGGTTGCGCGCTATCACCGGTGTTGATCGCGGCGTAGCGATAGCGCACGCTGTCAGCGTCTTCGGTGTCGATCTGATCGGGCAAGTCGCGCCATTCGCTTTCGCCTTCCGGCAGCGCGCCAAAATTCACGGCGTCCGGCCGCAAGTCATTTTCCCAGGCGCCGCAATCATAGGCGAGCGGACCATGGTTGATGACGAACGGCTCAAGGGTGAAACGCTCCGTATGGGTCGTCTGAAATTTCAGCGGTTCTCCTTCATCGGTGAAAAGCAGGCCCACACCGCTAGGCAACGTGATCGACCGGTCCGCATAGGCCTCCACGAAATGGAGCCAGTCCTGATCGCTGAAGGTCGCACGCATGGCGGCGCGCTGCGCCGCTGCGGTGTCGACATCCGCCATCTGATGCAGGAAAGGCATCAACTGCGAGGGTCCGCGTTCTTCATGGAACCAATAGAAGAAGATCGCGGCTCCATAGGTGTATTCATAAAGCGGCGCGCCTTCACGCACGCCATTCTCGAAATTCCGCGCGCGTCCCCTTGAAACGATACTGTCGTCGGGATCGGCAAGAGCGGCGAAATACTCCGCCGAGCCTTCCGTCCACCAGGCGCCGGTCGTGGCGCCCGTGCGTCGCTGCCCCGCTGTCAACGAAGCTTTCTGAATGCAGTGAAATATCTCATGCGCGATGACCGCGATCATATATTCCGGCGCGCCCATGGCGCTCAGCATATAAACGTCGACAAGACATTCGCCATTCGAATTTTCCTGGGTGACGGCGCCTGTGCGAACATCTTCCGCGCTTTCAAGGCTGCCATAAGTATCGTCCAGGATCAGAAGCGTAATGTCGCCGACTTCGAAATCGCCGAGTTGGCTCATCGCTTCGACGGCTGCGTGGGCGCCCGCCTCCACCTGTTCTAGCGCACCTTCATGAAACGCCCAGTCCGCATTGATGTCCCTGATGCCGCGAATGCGGCGCGGCCCGTGGGGGGCGCGGTACTCGAACTCAAACTCGACAACGCAGGTAATGTCGAGCGACGGCATGGTTGGGTCGCCGCCCTCCGAGAGGTCGTCAAATCCATCCATATAGGCGGGATCGGTGCAGTCGCCGAATTCGGCGCGCGCAGGCGCGGCGAACAGCAACAACAGGCTGAAAACTGTGAAAAACAATCGCATGGCGGCGCTCCCCTGCCGATGATTATTTCACATAAGCTGGAGGTTCGCCATTAACTTACGATAAGGTCAGTCGCCTTGTCCGGGCGGAACGCAGCCGCCCCGGGCGACGGCGTCGGCGAGGTCATTGCCGAAACATTGTGGGCCGAAGCCGGGGGTGTTCTGAAACGCTTCGATTTTCCAAGCACCGTCATGCCTGGCCAGCGCCACAATCGGTTTCGAGACGGCCGGCGTTTCGGGGCGCCTTTCCCCGGCGGGATAGACCCAGCCATCGAGATGCGCGATGGCGGACGTCGTCCGCGATCAGACGCGCGGACTTGATGTCGAGGTCGAAGACGGTACCGGCGTAAAATCCGTCCCAGATATTCTGATGGCTTTCACCAATCGCCCCGGCGCCATGCACGCAAAAGCCAAACTATACGGTGAAGTCCGCGTCATCCGTAAACTGCGCGGCCCAGTCTTTTCCGTCGGCGTCTTTCCGGGCGGTCTCGAGATTTGTAATAACAGCGTCGACCTCTGCGTTAAGATCAGGCTCCGCCACAGACTTCGCGCAACCGGCAGCAATAACGATGCACGAAACTACAAATGCCGCCTGGAAATGTTTCAGCATGTAATCCCACTTTAGGCTGTTTATTCCTTCGCTTCGGTCTCCAGCGCCAGCGCATGAAGCTCTCCGCCCATGCGGCCCTTGAGGGCGCGATAAACAAGCTGGTGCTGGGCGACGCGGGATTTGCCGCTGAAGGCGGCGGAGACGATGCGGGCGCGCCAGTGATCATTATCGCCGGCGAGGTCTTCGAGTTCGATCTCCGCGTCGGGAAGCGCCTCGAGGATGAGTTTCTTGATATCGTCGCCAGCCATGGGCATGGGGTCAGCCTCCTTTGCAGCCGCCTTCATGTAATCGGGCAGCGCAGATTCAAAAATATCAGACAAATCAAGGAGCGACAGCGCGTCCTTATTGTCCAGCAACAGGTCCGGCCCGCCGAAACGGCCGATCTTCGACGCCTGCACGCCCGCCATCGCGGCTTTGAGGAGCAGCGTATCGGCGGCGGCGGGAGCTGCGGCGACCAGATAGCGCCCCTGATCCTCGCCGAACCAGAAGGCGGCCTTACGCGCTTTCACCGGCGTCGTCAGGTTGAGACCGCGTCCGGCGGCGAGCGCCATTTCAGCGGCCGCAACGATGATCCCGCCATCGGCGACATCGTGACAGGCGGTGACAAGGCCTTCATCAATCAGCTTACGGATCAATTCGCCAGTCTTGCGCTCAAGCGCAAGATCAACCGGCGGCGGCGCGCCCTCTGCGCGATCGAACAATTCGCGCATATATAAAGACTGGCCGAGCCAGCCGCGCGTGACGCCAATGGCGATCAGTTCTTCACCAGCTTCGGCGCCGCCGACACGCACCGCCTTGGTGAGGTCTTCCAGAACGCCAACACCGCCAATCGCCGGGGTCGGCGGTATCGCGGCGCCGTTGGTTTCATTATAGAGCGAAACATTGCCGGAGATCACAGGATAGCTCAGCGCCTCGCAGGCCTCCGCCATGCCTTCAATGGCGCCGACAAACTGCGCCATGATTTCCGGGCGTTCGGGATTACCGAAATTGAGGCAATTGGTAATCGCCAGCGGCGAGGCGCCGGTCGCGCAGATATTGCGATAGGTTTCAGCGACCGCCTGCTTGCCGCCCTCATGGGGGTCGGCCTTCACATAGCGCGGCGTGACATCAGTGGTGATGGCGAGCGCGCGATTGGTGTCGTGAACACGCACCAGCGCAGCGTCGCCGCCAGGCAGGATAATGGTGTCGCCCATGACCGTGTGATCATATTGCTCCCAGATCCAGCGGCGTGAGCAAAGGTCGGGCGTCCCCATCAACTTCGCCAGCGCCGTCAGCATGGTGTCGCCGCCGGGCGCGTCAGCGAGTGACAATTGTTCCTCGCGTTGCTCGACCTCGGTGGTCTCCACAACGCCGCTATTGGCGAGATTGCGCGCCGCTTCTTCAAAGCCGGAAAAGCTCACGCCTTCAGGTTTTGAGCGGGCGTAAATCCGCGCCTCCCCCGGCGTTACCGTCATGCCGACCGCATCGACAAGGTCGCCGTCGGAAAGCCGGTCCGCGATTAGCGTTTGCGCGATCACGCGCATGTCTTCTTCGGACTTGCCGGGGCTGCGCAAAATCGCCTGCGCTTCGCGATAGGAAACGGTCGGGTCGGCCAGCGGCGACGGTTTCGGTTGCGGCTCGTAGGGCCGATCGTAATTCGGCGCATCGTCTGCGAGCGGCGGCACCGGCATATCGGCGACCGTTTCGCCCCGATGCTTAATGACGAGACGGCCAGAGTCGGTCGTGACGCCGATAACGGCGAAATCGACGCCCCATTTTTCAAAGATCGCCCGCGCTGCATCTTCGCGACCGGGCTTGAGCACCATAAGCATGCGCTCCTGGGACTCAGACAGCATCATCTCATAGGCGGTCATGTTCTCTTCGCGCTGGGGCACATGATCGAGATCGAGCTCAAACCCGCCGCCGCCTTTTGCGGCCATTTCAACAGACGATGAGGTCAGTCCCGCTGCGCCCATG
>JAUHYK010000009.1 GCA_030426465.1 Alphaproteobacteria bacterium | reverse complement strand
ACGGCTTCTATGGAATCTTGCTCCTTATAGGCAGATACTTCTTCCTTTGTTCGGTAAGTGGCAGCATCAGAGATAGAATGGCCTCGGTAGCGATAGGTTTTAAACTCTAACAAACTAGGTATACCTTGTCTTGCCTTTGCTGCTGCTTGTGACTGTCGCAGCATTTTCCCTGTCGAGTGCGCGCGCATTGGGGCCGGGTGAGGATGGAACGGCATTGCCCCTCCAAATGCCACGCAGCCTTGATTTTGAGGTCGATGAAGGCACATGGATGGCGCTGGATGTCTCGCCGGATGGCCGGACAATCCTGTTCGACCTTCTTGGCGACATTTATACGCTTGATATCGATGGTGGAAAAGCGCGTCCCGTGCTGCAAGGAGCAGCCTTTGAGACCCATCCTGTATTTTCGCCTGACGGAAAGCAATTTGCGTTTATCAGCGATAGGTCAGGGAGCTCCAATCTCTGGATAGCCAATGCCGATGGAAGCGGACTAAAGCAACTATCTCATGATAAGGGCGCAACGCTATTCACTTCTCCCGCCTGGAGCGCCAATGGGGAAGCTGTTTTTGTCTCCCGAGCCGTTCATTATGTTCTGGCGTTTGAACTTTACAAGTTCAGTGTCAATGGTGATGAGGGCGAGCGCATTACCAACGCCAAACCATCGGGGCATGAATCTTTCGATGCGCGCCACAATGCGCTCGGCGCCGTCGCTTCACCGGACGGGCGTTTCATCTATTATGCAACTAAACACGGCTCCACATGGACGGATGAAGACCCGCCCAACTGGGCGATTGCGCGCCGGGATTTGAAAAGCGGCGTAGAAGATTTGATCGTCGCCGCAGTCGGCGGTGGGGGCATGAAGCCGGCGTTGTCTCATGACGGTCGATATCTTGCCTATGCGAGCCGCGATGGCCTTCAAACGGGTCTTCGGCTGCGCAATCTTGAGACTGGTGATGACCGGTGGCTGGCGTTTCCAGTCGGCCATGATGGACAGATCGGCGGATATTACGCCGATCTGTTCCCGCGCTTCGCCTTTACGCCGGATGACCGCAACATTGTCTTTATCAAGGACGGAAAATTTCATCGCATCTTTATTGGAGATGGAACGATCGCCGAAATCCCTTTCTCTGTGCATGTGGCGTTGGGAATGGGTCCCACCACGCGTGTTCAGCAAAAGGATGATACCGGCCCGGTGCGGGTTCGCATTATAGAAGAAACCAAGCTGTCTCCTGATGGCGATTCAATCGTTTTTTCCGCTCTCGGCGCCGTCTACGTTCAGGAACTAACCGATGACGCGTATCCACGAAGATTAAGCGATGCCGAGACCTATGCTTTCCAACCCTCATGGTCACCCGATGGACGCCGCATTGCCTATGTCAGCTGGTCCGCCGGTGAAAAAGGGCATGTATGGACCGTCGCAGCGGAAGGCGGCGCGCCGCAACGTGTGACGGAAATTGCCGATTTTTATTCTGATCCCGTTTTCTCACCGAAGGGTGATGAAATCGTTGCGATGCGGGCCAATCACTATGAGCGCCTGCGCGCAATATATGAAATCTCGCCTGCGCGGCCGACGGACATCATTCGCCTACCAACAGAAGGCGGTAAAGCTTCTCTAGTCTCGCATGCTTTCGGCGCACGCCTGCCTCAAGTCAGTCCCGACGGAACACGCGTCCGATATTATACGCCGGATGGCGCCAAGTCGGTTCGGCTGGACGGAACCGATATGCGAGTGCGCGCCAAGATCGTGATGCAGAACTGGAACCAGTATTTCGCAGATCAAGATGTCGCCGTGGACGATCTCAAGCTCAACCCTCGCGGGGATCAGGCATTGGTGAAGACAGCGTCGCAGCTATATCTTGTTCAATTGCCGCCGCGAGGGAGCGGCGAACCGCCGGTCACAGACCTATCGGAGCCGGACGCAAATGTGAACAAGCTTACGGACATTGGCGACGACTTTTTCGGCTGGTCTGCTGATGGCGCGACTGTTTTCTGGACGGTCGGCGCTACCTATCGCGAGATTGCCGTCAAAGACATTACTTCATTGAAGGATGGTGAAGCGGAAGACAAAGCCAAGTCGGTCTCAATTGATCTGGAATTGCCGCGAGACAAGCCTGAAGGCGCAATCCTGTTGCGCGGTGCGACGGCGATCACCATGAAGGATGGCGAGGTGATCAAGAACGCCGATATCCTTGTGGTGAATAATCGCATTGCCGCAATTGGAAAACGTGGCAGGCTGGATGTCCCGAAAGATGTGACGATCCGAAATGTCAGAGGAAAATATATTCTGCCGGGCTTTGTCGACACCCATGCCCATTGGGTTGAGGTCAGGCGCAAACTGCAAGAACCGGGACATTGGAATTTTCTGGTCAATCTCGCTTACGGAGTCACCTCGGGTCTCGACGTACAGCCCTTCACTGTGGATGTGTTCGCTTATCAGGACATGATCGACGCCGGGCTGATGGTCGGTCCTCGCGCCTACTCAACGGGACCGGGCGTTTTTGTAAATAGCCACATGGACTCCAAGGAAAACGCCATTAGCGTCCTCATGCGTTATCGCGATTATTACCACACGAGAAATATCAAATCCTATATGGTCGGCGGACGCGAACAGCGACAGCATATGATAGAGGCCGCGGCGGAACTCGGCATGATGCCGACGACGGAAGGGGCCAGCGACTTCTGGCTTAACCTCACTCACGCCATTGATGGTTTTTCAGGCAATGAACACACCTTGCCGGTAACACCGCTCTATGATGATGTCGTAGAGCTTTATGTGAAAAGCCGGATTGCTTACACGCCGACATTACTTGTGGGTTATGGCGGCCCGCCCGCATGGGATGACATGGTGATCAGCAATTATGAGCATTTCGATGACAAACTGCGGCGCTTCATGCCTGAACATATCATCACTGATAAGCTGAGAAACATTCACTGGCGCCCGTCGGAAAATCAAACCTACCCTTTGTTCGCCGGTGACACTTTGAAGATTCTGCGAGCAGGTGGTCTGATCGGGGTCGGCAGTCACGGAAACATGCAGGGGCTCGGCTATCACTGGGAGATGCAAGCACTGGCTGCTGGCGGCGCCACGCCTCATGAGGTGTTGAGAGCAGCGACCATAGGATCAAGTGAAGTGATCGGACGCGCACTTGATATCGGCAGCCTTGAGCCCGGAAAATTCGCCGATCTGTTAATTCTTAACGAGAATCCACTTGAAGACATTCGCAATACGTTGTCGCTCGAATTCGTCATGAAGAATGGACGACTTTATGACGCTGAGACTCTTGATGAAGTCTGGCCGCGGCGGCGCCCGCTAGGGCGGCGCTGGTTTCAGGATCAAGGCCCCGTGGTGGCAACGACCTTACCGGACGGCTGATCCCGGGCTCAGGCGGAGATTTCGTCGCTCTCGTCGCTAACTTATCCATTCCTTGAGGTGGGATAGAGACATATTGCTTGCCGCACGCTATGCACGGGTACCGTGATACACTTGTCTGACTGCCATATGTCTCAAATCCAGCCATACCGATTTTGCGTTGCTCCGTTGATGGACGGCACCGACCGCCATTGCCGCTATTTTCACCGGTTAATGTCGAAACGCGCGCGCCTTTACACCGAAATGATCACCGCAGAAGCGGCGATCCATGGTGATCGCGATTATTTGCTGGGCTTTGACACGAGTGAGCATCCCGTCGCCTTGCAGTTGGGAGGCTCAGAGCCGGGAAAGCTGGCCGAGGCCGCTAAAATCGGCGAGGGCTACGGCTATGACGAAATCAATTTGAATGTGGGCTGCCCGTCCGACCGGGTTCAGTCGGGCGCTTTTGGCGCCTGTTTGATGAAGACGCCTGATCTCGTGGCGGAATGTGTGGCGGCGATGAGAAAAGCTGTGGACATCCCCGTTACGGTGAAGTGCCGCATTGGCGTTGACGATCAGGATCCTGAAGAAAGCCTTTTCGCTTTTGTTGAGAAAGTCGCCGCGACAGGCTGCGATGTTTTTATCGTTCATGCCCGCAAGGCATGGCTCCAGGGTTTGTCGCCAAAGGAAAACCGCACGATTCCGCCGCTCGATTATGATCTTGTCCGGCGCTTGAAGCGTGAGCGGCCCGATCTGACGATTGTTCTGAACGGGGGTATTGAGGGTGTGCAGGCTGCAACGAGCCTTGTTTCTGATTTCGATGGCGTCATGCTCGGCCGCGCCGCCTATGGCGCGCCATACATTCTTGCGGGAGTCGATGAAGCGATGTTCGGGGAAGCGGCGCCGGCTCCATCGCGCGTGGATGTGGTGGAGGCGATGTCGCAATATGTGAAGCGCTCCTTTGAGATTGGCGTCCGGCCTCATTCGATCACCCGTCATATGCTCGGCCTTTATCATGGCGCGCCGGGGGCGAGGGCGTGGCGGCGGTTCCTCTCAGAGAATGCGAGCGCGGCGCGCGCAACCATTCTTGATGAAGCGCTGGAAGTCATGCGCATCCGTGAGCCTGTCTGATATGAGCTTTCTCGCCGAGCATTGGGTATTGATCGTTGCGCTTCTCGCAGCAGGCTTCGCCTCAGGTTACGCGGGCGGGCTGTTTGGCATTGGCGGCGGGGTTATCACGACGCCGGCGCTCTATGCGATCTTTCATCTGCTTGGCTATGAAGAGGGCTCGAGTCTGAAAACCGCGATCGGCACGTCCCTCGCTGTTATCATCGTTACCTCGGTGCGATCCCTCGCGACCCATCATCGCGCGGGCCATGTGGACGGGGAAATGCTGCGCCATTGGGCGCCGTGGATTGCTGGCGGCGCCGGGGCCGGCGGTTTGTTGGCTCATTGGGCGCCGGCGGAGCTCTTGACAATCATCTTTGCGGGCGGCGCGTTTTATGTCGCCTACAGGCGTCTCTTCGGCAAAGACCGCGGCCATGTAAAGACCATCAATCTCAATCGCCGCCGGATGAAAGTTCCGCTAGGTTTTGGCACGGGTTTTTTTTCGAGCCTGATGGGGATCGGCGGCGGCGCCATGGGCGTGATGGTGATGACGCTGGCCGGGCGCACCATGCATCAGGCGATTGCGACCTCGGCCGGTTTTGGCGTCGCCGTGGCTGCGCCTGGCGTTGTCGGCTTTATTCTGTCCGGTCTGGCCGCGCAGGCGCTGCCCCCCATGTCTCTCGGCTATGTGAACCTTCCAGCATTCGCCGTGATGGCGATAATGGCGGGGATCGCGGCGCCTTGGGGCGCCAAAGCTGCGCATCACCTCGACGCGGATCTCCTTTCCAAGGGATTTGGCGCCTATGTGCTGTTCGCCGCCGGGGCGCTCGCCTTCGATGTTTTCACGGGCTGAACGGCTTACCTTACAAATTGTGCAGTGCGGCGAATTTACTGTCGTCATGTTCGACACATGGGCTTAAGGTAGCCTCATGCGGCGTTGGGGGAAGAGCGATGGCGATGATTGAGACGATAATTTCAGGCGTTGGGTCTTATCTGCCGAAAAACGTCGTCACCAACGAAGATCTCGCCAAAAAGGTGGAGACATCGGATGAATGGATCCGCAGCCGGTCAGGGATCGCGCAGCGCCATTTCGCGGCGGACGACGAAGCGTCTTCTGATCTCGCCACGGCCGCCGCTTGGAGTGCGCTCGACCAGGCTGGGCTCAAACCCCGGGATATCGGTCTCATCATTGTCGCCACGGTGACGCCCGACAAAACCTTTCCCTCAACGGCTGTCTATGTGCAGGACAAGATCGGGGCGCCGCCGGGCATTGCGTTTGACGTATCAGCCGCCTGCGCTGGATTTTTATACGCCATGAATATCGCCCATGACTTCATCAGGACGGGGCAGGTGAAGCATGCGTTGATTATCGGCGCCGAAAAGCTGTCGTGCTTTCTCGACTGGGAGGATCGGGCGACCTGTGTTCTGTTCGGCGATGGCGCAGGGGCTGTGGTGCTCACCGGGGAGGAGGCGCAGACGGCGCGGGAACCGCGCGGCATCCTCGCAACCTATCTGTCCTCTGACGGGCGATTAGCGAAACATCTTTATGCTGATGGTGGCCCGTCCTCGACTGGTACGGTCGGAAAGGTGCGCATGAACGGCAAGGAAGTTTTCCGAAACGCAGTGGAGCAGATTTCAAATGCGGTTTTCGAGGTGACTGAGCGCGCCAAGGTAAGTCGTCACGAAATCGATTGGTTCGTGCCGCATCAGGCGAATATCCGCATCATAGAATCCTGCGGTAAACGGCTAGAGCTTGATGAAAGCAAAGTGATTGTCACCATCGACAAACACGCCAACACGTCTTCTGCGTCAATCCCGCTGGCGCTTGACGCCGGCATCCGTGACGGGCGCATTGAGCGCGGCCAATTGCTGGTCTTTGCGGCGCTTGGCGGCGGCCTTGCCTGGGGGTCGGCGCTGGCGCGCTATTGATTATTCGGCTGGAATAACGCCCGGCGCTTTTTCTTCCTTTGTCCGGACCAGCGGCCACAATAGCTGTTCAGCAGCAGTGGTGTCGGGAAGATTTTCGACGCCGAATTCTTCCGGATAGCGGCGGGTAATCTTAGCCGTGCCGAACAGCACATCCCAGAAGAACAACAGATTTCCGTAATTGCCTTTGTAGTTGGTCACTCCGTCGGCCTGATGTTTGCCGTGATGGGCGCTATGGGTCGCCGGCGTGGAGATCACACGCTCGACGACCCACAGCGCGGGGGAGAGCCATTTGATTTTGTAAAGCGGTTCGTCCCAGCGCACGTCCGAATGCGCGCCATAGATGACCGCCATCTTGACGATGATATAGCCGGCATAAATCCAGCCTAGGCCGAAGTAGATGAGGGCGCCTGAAAACCACAAGCCTGGCATTAGCAGGTAATAGAAAAGGTTATTGCGATAGACGACGCGAATGGAAAGATATTCGCCATTGTGATGCGGACGATGGAGATTATAGAGCCACGGCAGGCTGTGTGACGCGCGATGCCACCAATACTGCATCATGTCATCAAAAATCAGAAACAGAGCGATTCCGGCGATAAGAGGAATGCCGGAAAGCGCACCCGCAGCGCCTGGGGCGATAAGCGCCGCGAGAGTGGCGCCGCCGAGCAAGGCGAGTGGTTGTGTGATCAGGATCAGCGATAGCGTCGAGGCGATTTCAACAATCACGTCGGCGCGCGTCTGGTTCTGTTTGCGGAAGAAATTGGTGAAGACGATCTCGAGTAGAGCGAACATCGCAAAGATGCCGAGAATGACCAGCATTTCCGTTTTCATAGACGTTTCTCCCTGCTACATTTTTATGCTTGCCCCTTGAGTAGCACTGATAGCTGAGTCAGAATGCTAAGAAATTAGCAATTAGGGCTCATGGCGGATTTGCTTGATTTCGGCTCAACGCCTTTACTTTCGCTTCTGCCGGAGGGGGTGTCCGGCCGGCTCAGAGCCGCTGCGTCTATTGTCGAATATGATGACGGCGAGACCATACACTCCCGCGGAGACGCCAAGCCCGGGCTCTCCATTATCCGGTCAGGCGCAGTGCGGTTCGCCAATCCTGGCGCTGACGGCTCCTATGTAACGACCTCTATCCTCGGGGAGGGCCACTGCTTTGGCGAGGCAACCTTGTTCGCGCGGCTGCCGCGGGCCTATGACGCTATTGCCGAAGGCCAGACGGTGATAGAGCAGATAACGAAAACCCGTTTCGACCGCATTTTTAATGAAGAGCCGGAACTTGCCCGCGCGTTGGTGGTTGCAATGACGCAACGGCTCTATTCGGTGCTTGATTTTCTTGAGGACGTTCGGCGCCTGCCGCTGGATGTGCGCACCGCGAAACTGATCGCTGGCATGGAGCGCACGGCAAAGCATAGCGGGGCCGTTGAATGCAGCCAGTCCGATCTTGCTTTTACGCTGGGCGTTTCGCGCGTTTCAATTGGCAAGGCGCTTGCGCGATTGCAGGATGAGGGATTAATCGAGCTCGGCTATGGCCGAATTGGCGTGCCGGACCGGAAAAACCTCAGTGACTGGGTCGCGGCGCGCCTGCCGGTCGAACCGCTCACGCGCGGCGAATAGCCCTATCTTTCGAAACTATTCTGCCGAAGGCTGGTGGCTTATGCTTGCGCAAAGTCTCCGAACAGAGTTTTGATTGCTTCATGTTTTCTGAAGGCCGCATCATGATGTCTGACCGCCGCGCCGGCGCGAGCGGTTTGTCATGGGTGCGTCTGTTCCTGCTGGCGGCCCTGGTCGCGGCGTCGCTGCGCGCGATCACACCGATCGGTTATATGATCGGACATGATACGGCGACAGGCCGCATCGCCATTACGATCTGTACCGGGGCGGGTGAAAAGCCCGCTTTTTTCAATCCTGAAACCGGTGAAGTGACGGACGATGACGGCGCGCCCGCGCCGTCCGTCAACGAGGCGGGCCAGTGCCCCTTCGCTGCTTTCAGTCTGCTCTATGCGCCAGCACACGCGCCGGACGATCTGGGACTGCCGGTTGCTTTCGCACAATCGCCTCTATGGCGCGCTCAGTCTGTTTTCCATGACAGTCAAAGCGCTGTCTCTCCGCCGCCTTCGCGCGGGCCACCGCTCCACGCCTGATCCCGCATTTTCCTTTTTGATCAGACATGCGCCCCGTAGTCATGCGGGCGCGCGACGGAGTATAGCAATGAAATCCTACCTATTTTTGTCCGCGAGCCTCGCGGGCGTTATTAGCTTATGCGGCGCGGCTCAGGCGCAATCTTCCTCATCTGCTTTAGAAGATGTGATTGTGGTGACGGGATCGGCGCGAAGCGCCATGACCATCGATGCTACGGCGCCGGATGTCACCCCGGATGGCGGTCCCGATGTCGCTGGCATTGTGGCGCGTCTGCCCGGCGCGGCAATCATCGACAATGGCGCGCTTTCCGGACAGGTGCAGTACCGCGGCCTCTTTGGCGAGCGTTTGAATTTACGTGTCGACGGACAGTCCTTTGCATCAGGCGGTCCCAATATGATGGACCCGCCGCTGCATTATGCGCCGCCGCCGCTGGTCGGCGTTATCATTGTCGATCGCGGCGTCAGCCCGGTCCGCAACGGTCCCGGTCTCGCGGGCGGCGTTGATGCACAATTCAAGCGCGTCGATTTCACCGACGGTTCAGATTTGAAACTCAGTTACGATGCGACCGCGCTTGCGCGAAGCGTCGATGATAGCACCGCGGTTGGCGGTGTCGCCGGGGCGTCTAACGAAACCTATCGCTTTAACGTCCTCGGTTCGTATGAAGACGGAGACGATGTGGAGTTTCCCGGCGGTACGATTGCTTCTTCGTCGCACAAGCGCGCTGTTTATGGCGCCTCGGGCGGATTGAAGTTAGGCGACCAAGAGTTCGGCGTTGATCTCCGCCGCCAGAAAACGGGGCCAACGGGCAATCCGCCTTTCCCGATGGATATCCGCTTTTTTGAGACGGATTTTGCCCGCGTTACATGGAACGGAGCATTTGGCGGGATCAAATTCGAGAGCGCGTTCTCCATCGCTGACGTTGATCACGCCATGAATAATTTTGATCTGCGTTCGGCGCCGGCTGATCCCATGCGTTTTCGTGAAACACTCGCTGAGGCGCGTACATTGTCGGGTCGTTTCGCGGTGATCGTTCCTGCCGCCGGCGGCGATTTGCGTCTCGGTTTCGATATGGATGACGCAGACAAGGATGTCATAATCACGAACCCCAACAACGCCAACTTTTTCATCAATTCGCTCAGCGATATTCAGATGCAACGAAAAGGCGCTTTCGCGGAGTGGGCTGGTGAATCCGGCTGGCTCAATGCGGAGCTCGGGCTTCGCGCCGATTTCCACGACGCAAGCGCCGGCGAAGCCTCGCTCGGATCCGCATTGCCTATGGGGCCGGTAAGCCTCGCGAATGCATTCAACGCCGCGGATCGCGACTGGAACAAGACGACGGTGGACGGCGTCATCCGCTTGTGGACCGAGGAAGCGAATGGCGTTTCGTGGCGCCTGACAATGGCGCACAAAACACGGGCGCCGGGCTATGTGGAACGATTTTCCTGGCTGCCGACGGAGGCGAGTGGCGGCCTCGCGGATGGTAATGTCTATGTGGGGGATTTGCAGCTGAAAAGCGAAACTGCATGGATCGCTGAAACAGGCGCAGATTGGCGCGGCGAAAGCTTCTATTTGCGTCCGACGGTCTTTTATCGCCGCATTGACGATTATGTTCAGGGCGTTCCTTACGATGCGACCGTCGGCATTCTCGATAGTCCCCAGGAAATGATCGCGGCGATGAACGGCGATCCGACGCCGTTGCGTTTTGCTAATGTGGATGCGGAGCTTTACGGTGTCGATGTGGATGGCGGCGTCGCCTTGACGGACCATATCCGCCTTGATGGCGTTGTCTCCTATGTGCGCGGCAAGCGTCGTGATATTGATGATAATCTTTATCGCATTGCGCCTCCGCACGCCTCGCTCGCAGCGACCTATGAAGGTGCAAGCTGGTCCGTGAGCGCCGAAACGGTGCTGGTCGCGGACCAGAACAAGATCTCGGCGACCAATAGCGAGCGGCCAACCGACGGCTACGCCTTATTCAACCTGACAGGCGACATAGACATTGCGGAGGGCGTATCTTTATCCGCCGGCGTCACAAATCTCCTGAACAAGGACTATCGCCAGCATCTCGGCGGATATAACCGTGTCGCGAATTCCGACGTCGCGATTGGTGAAAGACTGCCGGGGAACGGCCGCGGGGCCTTTGTACGGGTCCATCTTTCTCGTTAATGAAGAGGCGGAGCAGGCGACATAGTGTCTGCTCCGCCTTTTAATGTGGGACATTTTGTCTTGGCCATCCAGCGCTGGATTTGTGCTTCTGCGCCGTTAAACAGGGTTGTGACGGGAAATTAGAAGAGGGCGGCGAGAGAAATGAGTGAAGAGACTCCTGGCGAAAAAAAGAAATCGAGGCGGCGGGCCGGCGGATATCTGTTCCTTCCCAAAGATTTGCAAACCAATGCGATTTTGACCTGGCTTCGGCGCAGCCACGCCTGGACAGGTTTTTACGGCGCGCTGTTTTTTTTCTTCCTTGGTCTGACGGGTTTTTATCTCAATCACCGGACGTCGATCATGCATATCGAAGGCGGCGTCACGAAAGAAGTGGCGTCGCTGTCGGCGCCGGTGGAGCCGGGACTGATCACTAGCGAGGAAACGCTGACAACATGGATGCAGGAAGAATTCAAGATCGATGCGGCCCCGTCTCGCGGAAGAGGGCGTCCGGGCGGCCCGGTTTCATTTGGCGGTCGCGCGGCTGAACAAGCCCCGACTTTTACCGTGACGTTTCGCGGGCCAAACGGGGCCATCACCGGCGATTATGAACTTGGCGCCAATCGTGTTTCGGTCAAACGCAGCAATCCGAGTTTCCTCAAGGGGCTGATCGATTTGCACAAAGTCGCCGGCGTCAACAAGGTCTTCATCCTGATCATGGACACGATGGCGGGCGCCATGATGTTCATGGTGATGTCCGGAATTTTGCTATGGACGCGTCTGCATGGGCCGCGCCTTGCCGCCGTCGGCATTCTTGGCGCAGTTGCGGCCGCAACTGCTGTCGCGCTATCGGGAACGTGGATAGGCTGGGCGGCTTAGGATTTGACGCGTGCATACCAGTATTGAAAGGGAGTTTCTCCATGACTGACGTTGCGCTCATGTCGCGACTTGAAAAGCTCGAAGAACGCTCCGCATTTCAGGAGCAGACTATCGAAGATCTCTCAAAGGCGCTGACGGATCAATGGAAGCTGCTCGAGACGTTCAAGCGTGACGTGTCGCGCCTCAGTGATGAGGTGAAGGCGGTGGAGGATGCGGTGGACCAAGGTAATCACCGCGAACCGCCGCCGCCACATTACTAGCTTTGCAATTTTAGTTTTCTTCACGATCTCATTACAGACATCACAGAAAAGTGGCCGCTCGTTCACGCATGTTTGCATCACACGCAGTTGATGATGATCACGCGCGCTTGGTGTGAACGTGAATTCTGGCGAACAGCAATTCGTGACAAGCATCCTCCCCGTAAACATTCCTGTTCAGGAAAAACACGGAGGAGCAATATGAAGTTTTTAAATTTGCGAACGGGCTTTGCTGCGCTGACAGCTGCTTTGGCTTTAGGGGCTGCGTCAACGGCGAACGCCGTAACGGTTTATACTTCCAGCAACGACGCTGGCGGCAATCGTATTCTTACTTTTGAATCGAAAGGCGCCACCGGGACCTTTATTGAAAAGAGGCCTTTTTCTACGGGCGGATTAGGGTCCGGCGGCGGTCTTGGCAGTCAGGATGCGCTAACACTTGCGCGCAACGGGCGTGTTCTTCTGGCGGTCAACGCCGGCAGTAATGACGTCAGCACATTTCGGGTTCGCAGAAACGGGCTCAAACTCATTGGCGTTTATCCGTCCGGCGGCGTTATGCCGACAAGCGTGGCGATCCATGATGATCTCGTTTATGTGATGAACGCCGGAGGCGAAGGCAATGTTTCGGGGTTCGTTCTTGAAAATAACGGCAAACTAACGCCGATACCCAACTCCACGCGGCAGTTATCTTCTACGGGAGCGGCGCCAGCGCAAGTCGGTTTTAACCAGGCCGGGGATGCATTGCTGGTCACCGAACGCGCAACGAACAATATTCGGATATTTCCGGTGAATGATGACGGTCTTCTCGGTGAACCAGTAGACAATGCTTCGAGCGGTCAGACGCCGTTCGGCTTTACGTTTGATCGCCGTGACAATCTACTTGTCAGTGAGGCTTTTGGCGGCGCCCAAAACCAGGCGGCATTGTCATCTTATGGCTTGAACATCGATGACCTTACGCTGGAAACTGTTACCGGGTCGGCGTCTGCTGATCAGACGGCGGCATGCTGGGTGGTGACGTCGCGGAACGGGCGCTACGCCTATGTGACTAATACCGGTTCTGGTACGGTGACGGGCTATTCGGTAGGCCGGACAGGGGTCTTGGAACGCCTCAACGGAGATCCCGTCACGGGCCTAACCGGCGGCAATCCTCTGGATGCGTCCGTGCGCGCCAACATGATGTTCGTGCTGACGCCGAGAAACGGAGAGATCGTTCCATTCAAAATCGGTCATGACGGTTCATTGACGCGCGAACCATCCATCTTCGGCGTGTCGACGACAGCGGCTGGCGTCGTCGCCTGGTAATAGCAATTGTTGGAGCGCCATGGAAACCTATGGCGCTCTGACCACGACCGCAGAGCCACGCAACGTGCGTAACTAGATCTTCTGGTTATAGTCGCCGACTTCGGAATGTTTGCGCAGTTCCGCATCCATCTCTTCGAACATCTTTTTCATGTTCTCTTCTGAAGTCGGGCTTTCGATTACGACGACCAGTTCTGGCTTGTTCGATGATGCGCGGATCAGCCCCCAGGTGCCGTCCTCGGCGGTGATCCTGACGCCATTGACTGTCACCACGTCACGGATTTTCTGGCCAATAATTGAACCGCCTGACGCAGCACGATCTTCAAACGCCTTCACGACCTGTTCAACGACGCCATATTTGGTTTCATCGGCGCAATGGGGCGACATGGTTGGTGAAGACCATGTTTTCGGCAGGCTCTTGCGCATATCTGACAGTTTCTTGTCCGGGTTACGGTCAAGCATCTGCAGGAGTGCGATTGCCGCGACAAGGCCGTCATCATAGCCGCGCCCGATTGGCTCATTAAAGAAGAAGTGGCCGGATTTCTCAAAACCGGCGAGCGCGCCCATCTCGTGGCTCTTGCGTTTGATGTAGGAGTGGCCGGTTTTCCAATATTCGGTCTTGGCGCCGTTCTCGATCAGCACCGGATCAGTAACAAAAAGACCGGTGGATTTCACATCAACCACGAATTGCGCGCCCGGATGCAGCGCAGAGAGGTCGCGGGCAATCAGAACGCCAATCTTATCGGCGAAAATTTCTTCGCCTTCATCATCGACAACACCGCAGCGATCGCCATCGCCGTCGAAGCCAAGGGCTACGTCCGCGCCATATTCCTTGATGGCTGCCTGCATGGCGTGCAGCATTTCCATATCTTCCGGGTTCGGATTGTAGCGTGGAAAAGTGTGGTCAAGCTCGGCGTCCATTGGGATCACTTCCAGGCCCAACCGTTCCAGCGTTTCCGGCGCATAGGCGCCTGCCGTGCCGTTGCCACATGCGGCGATCACTTTCATTTTCCGCTTGAACGAGACGCCCTCAACAAGGTCTGCGATGTAACGCTCGCGCAGGCCCTCGATATATTTATAGGCGCCGCCGGGGAAGGATTTGTACTCGCCCTTGAGAACAATCTCTTTCAGGCGGCCCATCTCTTCGGGGCCGAAGGTGAGGGGGCGCGCGGCGCCCATTTTAACGCCGGTCCAGCCATTTTCATTGTGGCTCGCCGTCACCATCGCAACGCAAGGAATGTCGAGATCGAATTGCGCGAAATAGGCGACGGGCGACAAGGCAAGGCCGATGTCATTGACCTCGATCCCGGCTGTCATCAGCCCAACGGTCAGCGCCTGTTTAATTGATATGGAGTAGCCGCGGAAATCATGGCCGACAACAATGCGCGGCTCCTTGCCCATTTCCCGGATCAAGGTGCCGAGACCTTGTCCCAGCGCCTGAATGCCGAGAAGGTTGATCTCCTTCTCCAAAATCCACCGTGCGTCATATTCCCGAAAGCCGGTGGGTTTGACGAGTGGGGTTACCTCATACTCAAGCGTGTTAGATTTGAGATCGGCGCGCGGCGCAGGCAACATGGGTTTTTCCTTCAAAGTCTACCTCTTGCAGTGCACAATATAGCCCCCGGCGTGGGGCGCAAGCGGCAAAAAATCTTAACAGAATCAGTGACAAAAGCGCAGCAGTTGCGCATAGTTCCTTCTGTCATAAAAGGGCTGGTTAATACCGGTTGGGGCGCGGTGCGGTTGAGGGGTTCATGGATTTGCCATTCGAGTTGAGCGACATCGGTCTGCGCGGCCAGAGTGCAATGGGCCTCGTCGTCTTCATCTTTATCGCCTGGCTGTTCTCCAGCCAGAAACTGCGCTTCCCCTTTTTCGCCGCCATTTGGACGGTTGCCGCCCAGATCCTGATCGCCGCGTTTCTCCTCTATCAGCCATGGGCTCGGGCGGGTCTCGCCTCATTGCAATCGGTCGTCGAGGTGCTGCAGGCGGCGACGCGTGAAGGCACGACATTCGTTTTCGGCTTTCTCGGCGGCGGGGCTGCGCCATTCGAGGTTGTGAATGAAGGCGCCATGTTCAGCTTCGCGTTCGGCGCGCTTCCGCTCGTTATCTTTTTCTCCGGTCTCTCCGCCGTGATGTGGCATTGGGGCATCCTGAAAATATTTGTGCGTGGTTTCGCCTTCCTGCTTGAAAAAGTCTTCCGGGTCGGCGGCGCCGTGGCGCTGTCTTCCGCCGCCAATACGTTTCTCGGACAGACAGAGGCGCCGCTTTTGATCCGTCCTTATCTTTCCAAAATTTCGCGCCCGGAAATGCTGATTGTCATCACTGGCGGCTTCGCAACTGTCGCCGGGTCGGTGATGGCGGTGTTCGCTATCATCCTTGCCGATATCGATCCGTCTATTCTCGGCCATATCATCGTCGCGTCGATTATCTCCGTTCCCGCCGCAATCTTGATGGCGCAAGTGATGATGCCGGAGGAAAAGGGCGTAACGCCAACGCCGGTCGAGGCGGCGGATGATTTCGGATATGGCGGCACCATGGACGCCTTCATGCGGGGCGTCACTGACGGGCTCGGCCTCTATCTCAACATCATTGCATCATTGATCGCCTTCATTGCGGCGGTGGCCCTGATCAATATCATTTTATCCGCCGGGCCGGATTTCGCGGGTGCCCCGATCACGCTGGAACGCATACTGGGCTATGTCTTCGCACCGTTCATGTGGCTGGCTGGCGTGCCGTGGTCTGAAGCCAAGGCGGCGGGTGAGTTCATGGGTCTGAAAACAGCCCTTAACGAATTCGTCGCTTACCTTCGGCTCGCCGAGGTTGCGCCGGGGACATTTTCCGAACGCAGCGTTCTGATTGTCATTTATTCACTTTGCGGTTTCGCCAATTTCTCAAGTCTCGGCATTGTTATTGGCGGATTGACGGCGCTGGCGCCGGACCGGCGTATGGACGTCATCGATCTCGCGCCGCGAGCGCTGGTGGCGGGTACGCTGGCCACCTTGATGACCGGCGCTGTTATCGGCCTCATCTGGGTTGGGTAATGTCTGGCTTGAAAACAGGAAGATGTCACTGCGGCGCCGTGTCTTGGGAAGCCGATCTTTCCGATGAGATCACTGCCGATGAGTGCAATTGCTCCATATGCGAGATGGTTGGCTTTCTCCATGTCATCGTTCCGCGTTCGAAGTTCAGACTGCTGACCGGCGATGATCACCTGACGGAATACAGGTTTAACACCGGCGCCGCGCGGCATTGGTTCTGCAAGACATGTGGCGTCAAGTCGTTTTATGTGCCGCGTTCGAACCCAGACGGTTATGCGTTAAACCTGCGTTGTATGGACCGCAGCCAGTTCTCAAAAATTGAAATTCGTCCCTTTGACGGCCGAAACTGGGAAGCGAACGCAGGCAAACTCGCTCATCTGTCGAAGGAAGACTAAGACCGCTTTGGCGGCCATTTCTGTGTCTCATGATCCGGATGTTGCCGGTTAGCGGCCTTCATCGCCTCATCTTCCTGAAAGTTCGTTTCCTCCAGCGTGGCCAGTTTCGCGAACCATGAAACTCTCGATTCAGTTCCCATCTGATTGTGAGGCGGAAACTCTTCTGGACGATCCAGTGAGCCGATGGTGAGGTTTATCCGGTCATTGTCGAGGCTGTTGAAAAACAACGGCGTGCCGCATTTCGCGCAGAACCCCCGCTCGGCGTAATCGGAGCTTTGGAAAACCGCCGGTTCACCTCTGGTCCATTTCAGGGCTTTATTTGTCGTCGCCACAAGAGCGGCGAAGATATTTCCTACAGCCTTCTGGCACATCCGGCAGTGGCACAGATGCGCGTTATCGAGCATTCTATCAGCATGATATCGCACAGCGCCGCATTGGCAGCCGCCGGAGACCTCCATCTTGATGGTCTTCATAGGTATTCACCTGATTTTGAAAGCTGTGGCGGCGTGAGCGCGGTGACATTTTGGATGAAGCCAATATAGCAGCTTGATGGCCATGAAAAAACAAAGCCTCGCTTCGTTGCTGAAGGAAATCCGCGCCTGCCGTCTTTGCATCGAGGAACCCAAAGGCGCGCCATTGCCCCATGAGCCGCGGCCAGTCCTGCGCGCCTCATCGACAGCGAGGCTCGCTGTTTTCGGTCAGGCGCCGGGCAATCTGGTCCATCAAAGCGGCAAGCCGTTCACCGATCCATCAGGGGTTCGATTGCGCGAATGGATGGGCGTCAGCGATGACGAATTCTATGACGAAAAGAAAATCGCCATCATTCCTATGGGCTTTTGTTTTCCGGGTTATGATGCAAAAGGCGGCGACAAGCCGCCGCGCAAGGAATGCGCACATGCATGGCGCGGAAGGCTCATGACGGCGATGCCGAATCTCAAGACGGCGATCTTGGTCGGCGGCTATGCGCAGAAATGGCACTTGAACGATGAGGCAAAAAAAACGCTGACTGAAACAGTAGAGAACTGGCGCGCCTATAGCCCGCGCTACTTTGCGACGCCGCACCCGTCATGGCGCAACAATGCATGGCTCAGAAAGAACCCCTGGTTTGAAGACGAACTGCTCCCCGTTTTGCG
This sequence comes from Alphaproteobacteria bacterium, assembly GCA_030426465.1. GTDB lineage: Bacteria > Pseudomonadota > Alphaproteobacteria > Caulobacterales > Parvularculaceae > Hyphococcus. Next base: position 65,401 of record JAUHYK010000009.1, on the reverse strand, counting down.
CAAGCGGGTGAGGGCGCTGTTGAAATAGATTTTAGCGCCGGTAATTACGCCAGTCGTCAAAGCGAGCGTAAATCACGAACAGAACTGACAGGATAATAAGGATGACGAGCGCAAACTGCACCTGCGCCTCGACAGCATGAACTTCATGCTTGGACGGCCGGTCTGGCACTTCAATCATCTCGCCGGTGTCGGTTTCAGCCTGACCCGGTTGGTTGGTGGATGGCGCGCTATCCACATCGTCTTCACCGCTTTGAGTTGCCCCGTCCTGGGTTTGTCCATTTTGCGTCTGATCATCACCCTGTGTTTCGCTCGTGGGCGGGCTCGAGCCTTCGCCGGCTTCGGGATTTTCGGTCATGCCGGTCCCGTTCTCGATATTGGTCTCGATTTGATCGAGCTCTTCGGCGTTGTCCTTGCCCATGGTCGAGGCGGCGACGCCGGCGCCGCCGGCGATGGCCGCCCCTTGTACAGTCCGGCTTTCGGCGACATTGCCCCGGCGCGGCGAATCCTCGACTGGCGTCGCCCTCGAATTTTCTTCGATTTGTTCCGGGTCGCGTACTTGCGGCATGGCGGTCGGCGTCAGGAAGAGGGCGCGTTCTGCAGCCCGGCGACGAGTAAGGCCCAAAACTTCGCGCAGGACCCCGCCGACGGTCGCCTTGTTCCACCATGTCAGGGCGTCGGCGGCGCCGACACGGTCGCCCTTGTTGAGACGCTTCAGGGCTGTGGAGCCTCGAAACGCCGATGCCCCCACATTGTAAACAAAGCTGACCAAGGCATCGAATTCATTCTGGTTTAGTGGAACTTTGACAGCGCCGTCAACGGCTTGCTCGCGCGGTTTAAGGTCCCGCCGCAAAAGCTCTTCGGCGTCGCGCTCGCTGATTTTCATGCCCGGCTGAACATCCGCGCCCGTATGGCCGTAGCCTATAGTCCAGATGCCGGCGATGTCCTGATATGCCTCGAGCTCCAGCCCCTCAAATCGCTTAATCAGCTCAACGCCGTTTTCAGAAGTTCTCACGACTACACTCCCACCCCTCTAACAGCGCCACCTTAACCGTAAAAAGGGGCGAAAAGTAGAAGGGTTGAGGGAAATTCCTAGCTTGTCCGGAGCCTCAGGAAAATTGCAATATTCGGTCCAAAAATAATGACTTAGCGGTCGATGCGGGATTTTGAAATCATCAGGCGCGGGAAACGCTATCTATCACATACCTGTGGGAAGCAGGCTGACGCCGCATGGTTCAAGCGGTTTGGCCGTATTCTGAGGCGTTTTCATTCTTATCATTTCCGGCAGTCTCACCGAGAAGCGCCCGCTGGCGCGCCGCTCGCGCTTCGAAGGTGACCGTCGCGGCGCGCAGGCGCACCAGCATCGCCTGATCTACACCGGAAACGCCCGCGCGATCAGCGGCCACTGCCCGGATAGACTGGGCGTAGGCAGAGGCGAGGCGCGCTTTTTCCTCCTGAAGGGGCGCTGCGTCTTCGGCGCGTTCTTCTTCAATCGCCTCGTTTTCTTCCTCGAAAATGAGGTTGAGGGACTCAGTGATGTCGATCAGCGCGGCAATGCGGTCTGCGGGGTCCGGGGCCGGGATCGTTTCGAGGGTGGTCATGCCGTTATTCCTTCAATTCCCGCAGTGCTTGAGGTGGCATGATCCGTGTCCTGAGCGTTGGCGCAGCCGCCAGCAACCCGATCAGCCTTTGGGGCCGGGCGTGACGCTGAGAGCAACGTGAGGACCTGCATGGCTCGCACTGTATTTCCCTTGTTTCCGCAAGGGCTTTTCAGCCTGCGGGTTAGTGTTCCCCGTCTGGAACGCACCCTTTGGCTATACGAAACTCGTAAGAACAAAGGTTTGCGCATTTGAGTGAAATTGTTTGCAACTCCCCTAAGCGGTGCCAGGGTCCTAATAGCGTTGCTGGCCAGTTCCGGGTGGCAGGCGCTCAAGAATGCTGCGGCGCAGCGAAATCAGCCCTCAATCGGCTCCCAGTCAGGTCCAGGACGGCTGAAACCGGGCCAGGCAACTGAAAATCAAGACTTGGAAAATATGAATTTTTTTCGACGGCGTCCTGGGCGAGCAAACCCTGCTTGAGCCCATGGGGCGGCGCCGTTATAGAGAGCCGCGACTCAAGAGCCGGATCGGCCTTGGGGAGGGGGCGGTGTTAGTTGGGAGAAGGCCATGTCTGTGTCCGAGATTGATGAGTATCGTCCGTCCGAAGACGAACCCTTCATGAATGATCGTCAAAAGGAGTACTTCAAGAAGAAGCTCCTTTCCTGGAAACAGGATATTCTGAAGGAAAGCAAAGGTACGCTGACCAACCTTCAGGAAGACGATAATCACTTGCCTGACATTGCGGACCGTGCATCGAGCGAAACCGAAAAGGCGCTTGAACTCAGGACCCGCGATCGCCAGCGCAAGCTGATCTCGAAAATCGACTCCGCGCTGCGCAGGATTGAAACCGGCGAATATGGCTACTGCGAAGAGACGGGTGAGCCTATCGGCGTTCGCCGCCTCGACGCCCGGCCTATCGCGACCCTCTCTCTTGAGGCGCAGGAGCGTCACGAGCGTGAGGAAAAGGTTTACCGCGACGACTGATCGATTGCGTGGCCTGGTGACGCCTTGGGCTGGGCGCATCTATCTAAACGCTGTTAACGCGGATTGTCCGGGCGAGGGACTTGGCGAAAAGCTCTATGCTTTCGCGCTTCGGCGCATGAAAGAGGCGGGAATGAAACTCGCAACAGTCGGAACAAGCGGTGACGACGCTCACGCGCCGGCGCGGCGCGCCTTTGAGAAGGTGGAGTTCGCCGCCGCGATCCTGCCGCTCAATCTTTACAAATCGACTTAATAAGTCCCTGAAAAAACCTCTCTTTTGCTCTCTTGCGAAGCGGTCGGGGGACGCCTATATCTGTAATCGCAATTTCTGTTTTGGGCCGCAGCCGAACCGCGGCCGATGCTAATACCGTCTGCTGAATTTCGACGTTTCCAAGACACGAGCTTGCATACACCGGACGGCGTCCTTCGGGGCGTCGGCCAATAGCCTGCGAGGGCTAAGACTTCGCAGGCGCGCCTTATGTCGAAGGAGACTAGAAATGGCGACTGGTACTGTAAAATGGTTTAACGGCCAAAAAGGTTACGGCTTCATCCAGCCTGATGATGGCGGCAAGGACGTATTCGTTCATGCAACTGCTGTCGAACGCGCTGGCATGTCCGCTCTGGTCGAAGGCCAGAAGATCGAGTTTGAAATCGTGACCGATCGCGGCAAGTCCTCTGCGGGCAACCTGCAAAAAGTCTAAACCGGCCTCCGGTTTAATAGGAAAACGGCGCCCTTTGAGGCGCCGTTTTTTTATGGGCTTAGTTGATCGACGGGATCCGCAAGGTCTGTCCCGGATAGATCTTGTCGGGATCCGACAGCATGGGTGTATTGGCCTCAAAGATCACAGGATATTTCATAGCGTCACCATAATGCTCCTTGGCGATTTTTGAGAGCGTGTCGCCGCTTTTGACCGTATAGAAAATCGTCTGTTCCGGCTCATCTTCTATATCGATATGCGCCTCGACTTCGCCAACGCCCGGTGTGTTGCCGGCGGCGACAATAGCTTTCTCCGCCTCGGCGCGGTTCTTCGCTTTACCTTTGAGAACAATTCGCCCATCGCCCGATTCTTCGACTTTAAGATCCTTAACATCGGTTTTGTGGCCTTGAATGCGGTCTTTAATGCCTTCCGCCATATTCGTGACGCCTTCGCGGAATTTCTCGCCCGCTTCTCTTGCGAATTTGAACAGCATACGGAATGCCTCCTTTGATTGTTATTTTCGTCCGAATAAGCCGCCGAGCAGTTGCTTGCCAGCCTGTTCGAGTAGATCGTCCTTGAAGTCACCATCGCCATCCTGATCGAGGAAGCCCATAAGGCCATCAAGGGCGGCGGGCGCTGATTTTTGCACACGCACGCTTTCCTCAGTCACAAGCCCCGCAAGTGCTGAGGCGTCGAGACCCTGTTCGCGCTTGGCGCGCCCGAGTGAGGCGAGGACGGCAGGCGCCGCCATGGCGAGAAGCTGGGCGACCTGGCCCTGATCGATGCCGGCGGCCTTGGCCAGCGCACGCGTTGTGTGATCCTGTTTTCCGCCGAGAATGTGGCTGAGGATCCGCTGGCCGTCAGCGAGGACGTCATCATTGGCGAGTGCGGAAACGTTGTTCAACAGGCTGCCGTCATGGCGGTCCAGTGCGTTGGCGAGCGCCTGGGCGCCGTCGGGCTGCGACGCGTTCTTTTTTAGCCCGGCCATCAAAGCGGCCATGGCCATGGGCATCATTTGTTGCGCCAGGCCTTCTGAAAGGCCTGTTTTTTGCGCCGCCTGACCGGCCATTTGGCCGACGACGACATCCGTCAACTGATCCATCAATGACATGAAAATCTCCACCCTGAATGTGCGGTCCCACGACCGGAGCGGGAAGTGTAAGGCTCAAATTCCCGTGCGGCAAACGGTTTAGGACGGCGCGAAGGGGAATGCGTTATAACATTCGGACAGAGTTTGTTTTGTGAGAGCGCGCCTTAAAAGTCCTGGCGCAAAACCAGTGTTGTCGCCAGAAGCGCGCCCGCGATCATAAAAGCGGCGAGAAACTGCGGAGAAAGACCCGTCATCGCGATTTCCGGCGTGGCGGCGCCAAGCGTGCGCGCCAGTGCAGATACAACACCGGTAAACTGCGAAGCCGCGAAAGCAGCGCCGAGACCGCCGGCGAAGGCGACCACGCCCAGCCTTGCGCGTCGTTGTGCGCCAAGTTTGAACAGCATGCGTTCTGCAAAACGGTCTCGCTCAAGCCGGTCTGTAAGGGCTTCTAAATCCGCTTTCAATGCAGTTTCGACTGGATCAGAGGACATATTGCTTTCCGTTTGTTGGTTGCGAAGGCGTAGCTTCCGGTTTGGGCGATGCCGGGACGGTTTGTGTTTCTTCCGTTAGAGCCGCACGCATCTTGTCTCTGGCGCGCCCGACATAGGTTTTGATGGAGCCCAGCGGGGCGCCTAGGGCCGAAGCCGCTTCCGTGTGAGAAAACCCGGCGGCGTCGCATAAGAGGATCGATGCGCGCTCCATTTCGCCAAGCCCGGCCAGCGCCTGTTGAAGGTCGAGCGACATACTCGATGCTAGACCGCCAGCTTCCGGCGTTTGGCCCTGATGCCCTGCCGTCTCTTTTCTCAGGGCTTCTTCAAGTCTGGCGGCGGCTTTCGCTTTACGCGCGTCCTGAAGGAATTCGCGATAGGCAATGGCGTAGAGCCAGGAGCGAAATGAGCCGCCTCCGTTGAAGCCTGAAAGCCCGGCATGGGCTTTCATGAAGGCTTCCTGTGCGATGTCGTCAGCGAGCGCGGCGTCGCCGCAAAGCCGGATCAGAAAGCCGCGCAGCCGCGCCTGATGGCGGCGCACAAGCACGGCGAAGGCGCGCTCGTCCTGAGCGGCCTTCGCAAGCGTGACGAGTTCTATGTCCGCAGGCTCCATGGAGCGGCCTCCCGCCGTGAGCGTCCGGAAAATTCTAGACCGTCGGCTCTCTTGGCGCAAAGAAGTGGAACGCTACATAAGCCAGGCCGATCAGGCCCGGAAAGGATGCAACGCCAAACATCGGGCCGACGGCTTCTTCATCGGGGATGGAAAAGCCAAGCAGGATGAAGGCGGCGGCCACGGCGATCAAGATGATGCCTTTGCGCAGATCCGCATAGGGGCCGACATTGTCACGAATAATAGCTTCCACGAGGGCTGCGTCGACCGTTCCAGTTTTCTCGATGGCGACTTTGATGGCGTCGTAAACCACAGTCCGCTTTTTGTAGCTGAAATAGAAAGCAGACACGATAATCACAGCGAGGGACCCAAAAACCACGAAGGGGATGAGAACATCTTCGGCCATAACTCAGATTTCCTTTTCTTTGTTTTTTTGACGTTTTGGCCGGCCTTTGCGCCGGCTTATATGGTGTTGGATGCGACGAGGAGCTCATTTGGATGTCGGGACCGGCGATTTTTATCCAAAAAACGGCCAGATGACGCTTATGAGCGTTGGACTGAGCCATTTCCGGGTCTTGAAGGCGGCCTGCCGCACTGCGCCAGAAACCGGTTGAAACACGCAGAGACTCCGCTATGAAGGCCCATGGAGCGACGCAATTCTTCATCGAAATCCGCGGGGAAACCGCCCGCAACCCGGCGTAAGCGCGCGAAAAAGACCAATATCGCGACGACGGCGCTTGGCGCAGAGCCGGAAAAACGCTCGCGCAAAAAAGATGCGCCCATGGCTGGAGAGGCCAAGCCCCGCGAATTAAACGTCCATGTGAAGACAGCCAAGCGGCGCGACTATGCATCTACGCTCTGGCTGAAGCGGCAGTTGAACGATCCTTATGTGCGCAAAGCCAAGGCCGAGGGCTGGCGGTCGCGCGCCGCCTATAAGCTCCTTGAGCTGGATGAGAAATTTTCCCTGCTGAAACCGGGCGCTAATATCGTTGATCTTGGCTGTGCGCCGGGTGGCTGGCTGCAGGTCGCAGTGAAGGCGATTGGCAAACAGGGAAAGGTGGTCGGTATCGACTATCTTCATGTGCCCGCCGTTCCGGGCGCGGATATTCTCGAAATGGATTTCCTTGATGAAGAAGCGCCGGACCGCCTGAAAGAAATGCTGAGCGGGGAGGCGGATGTCGTACTCTCTGATATGGCGGCGCCAACGACGGGCCATCGCTCAACGGATCATTTACGCATTGTCGCGCTGGCCGAGGCGGCGCTTGATTACGCCGAAGACGTGCTCGCGCCTGGCGGCGCTTTTGTCTGCAAGGTGTTCGCCGGGGGTGCAGAGTGTGATCTCCTGATACGTCTCAAACAGAATTTTGAAAGCGTCAAGCACGCGAAACCGAAAGCGTCGCGTTCGCATTCGGCGGAAAAATATGTAGTCGCCACCGGCTTCAGGGGGCGGGAATGACCATCATCACCGCAATCTATGACGCAAAGGAACAAGTGACATGGCTCGGATCGAATGGCCGCGCCACGATCGGCAGCTATGTCGGTCCGTCGGTCGATCATAAATGGTACGCGATTGACGGCTGGGCCATCGGAATTTCCGGCACGGGACCCAAACTTGAAGCACTGGAAGCGCATCAGAAAAATTTCCCGAAAAATGCAACGCGCCCGTTCGAAGTGCTGGCCTTTATGAAAGACGCCTATAGCGCCTTTGATATTGGCGAGATGGAGGAAGGGCTGAAGCGTTATTGCGGCAACGGTCTTCTCATTCATAAAAGCGGCGCAATCTGGGATTTCGACAACTCGTTTTGTTTAACGCCTGTTTCGGAAGGCGGCTTCTGGGCGCGCGGGTCGGGTATGGACCTGGCGCTGGGCGCGGGGATTGCGCTGAGAGAATTCATTCCATCGCCAAAGGCGCTGACAAAGCGTGTTCTGGAAATCGTTGTCGCCAATGACGTCGACAGTCCCGGCGAAATTCTCCTGCAGTCTTTTGACGCCAGGGGCGTCCTGTCCGACCCCATAGAGATGTAATGCGCGGACGAATATTATGACCGAGGACAGTCAAAACATCGAGAACAAAGCGGTTGTAGCGGCATGGGAGCGCGCGACGAAAATCTTTGCAAATGCAAAAACCATGCGCCCGCGGATGAGCTGGCTTACTGGCGTCGGTATGGATACAACTGCAAACCGTCTGCAGCGCTTGCTAAGCCAGCCGCGCACCGCAGCACTTCATGCCGCCCTCAGCGAGCTTGATGAGCTTGCTTTACGGCGCTTTCTTCATCGCACGGAAATAAATCTGGAGCGCGCGGCGGCCGCAATGCGACTCAGTCTCGTCGTTAATTTATCCGTGCCGGTCGGTGCGCTTGTCATCGTCTACCAGCTTTTTCCGCAAGCCGTAACGAACTTTGTCGCCGATTATGACATGGACGCTATCATCATCGCGTCGACCACCGTGCTGTTCCTTCTTCTTTTGAGCATTTGGCATTCTTACTGCAGCGTGACGCAGGCGCGCGATCTGGCGCATCTGACAAGGCTTTATGCAGCCCGTCCGTTCGACGCCGCCAGCGCTTCATATCAATATGACGACGAACCGTTAAATCCAGCAGAACTCGCCTGAGGAGAGGGTAATGAATATCCGTGAAGCGTTGACATTCGACGATGTGCTTTTGGAGCCGGGTCCGTCCGAAGTGATGCCGTCTGGCGTTGATGTAAAAGCGCGGCTGACGCGCGAGATCACACTCAACATTCCGGTGATATCTTCCGCCATGGATACGGTGACCGAGGCTGAGATGGCCATCGCCATGGCGCAAAATGGCGGCGTCGGCGTGCTTCACCGCAATCTCTCGATTGAAGTGCAGGCCGAACATGTGCGCCGCGTGAAACGCTTCGAAAGCGGGATGGTGGTCAATCCGCTAACACTGACGCCTGACGACAGTCTCGCAACCGCGCAGGCTTTGATGCTGGAAAAAAGCATTTCCGGTTTTCCAGTTGTTGAGAACCGCGATGCAAACGGCGTCGGCAAGCTCGTTGGCGTGCTCACAAACCGCGACATGCGTTTTGCGCGCAATCTCGACCAGCCCGTGCGCGATCTGATGACGGCGGTGGACCTTGTGACCGTGAATCCTGGCGCGACGCAGGATCAAGTGCGCGAACTTTGCCATCAACGCCGCATCGAACGTGTGGTTGTTGTGGATGAAGATTACCGCTGCGTTGGTTTGATCACCGTGAAGGATATGGAAAAGGCGCGGGCTTATCCGCTGGCCTGTAAAGACGCCGAGGGACGCCTGCGCGTCGCAGCGGCGTCTTCCGTCGGTGATGCTGGCTATGAGCGCATTGAAGCGCTGATCGACGCCGGTTGCGACGTGATCGTCATCGACACAGCGCATGGTCATTCCTCGAAAGTTGTAGAGCAGGTCGAGCGTGTCAAACGGGCCTCTAGTGGAACCCAGGTGATCGCCGGCAATGTCGCCACCTATGATGCAACGAAAGCATTGATCGATGCCGGCGCTGACGCCGTGAAAGTGGGCATAGGTCCGGGATCTATCTGTACAACCCGCATTGTTGCGGGCGTCGGCGTGCCGCAATTAACGGCGGTAATGGACGCCTCACGCGCGGGTCGTGAAGCAGGCGTTCCTGTCATCGCCGATGGCGGCGTCAAATATTCAGGCGACATGGCGAAAGCGCTCGCCGCTGGCGCCGACTGCGTAATGATCGGCTCGTTGCTTGCAGGCACTGACGAGGCGCCGGGCGAGGTGTTTCTCTATCAGGGCCGTTCCTACAAATCCTATCGCGGCATGGGCTCGATCACGGCCATGTCGCGCGGCTCCGCTGATCGTTATTTCCAGGCGGATGTAAAAGAACAGATGAAGCTTGTTCCCGAAGGGATTGAAGGCCGGGTGCCGTATAAAGGCCCGATCGGCCCGATCTTGCATCAGCTTGTGGGCGGGGTTCGCGCCTCCATGGGATATGTGGGGGCGCCAAGTATCGCTGAAATGCAGAAGCGTGCGAAATTTGTACGCATCACCAATGCGGGCTTGAAAGAAAGCCACGTTCACGATGTCGCCATCACCCGCGAGGCGCCGAACTATCCGACTCCGAATTAAGGGCTTCCCGGGCGAAACGGCTTTGGCTTCCCGGCCAGTCTGTTCGTGTAGGGTTGAAATAGGCTAGGCTCCTTCTGGGCTGGCTGGAAAGTCGCGCAGCGTCCGGCGAGGGGGCCCGTTCAAACGTAAAAGAATTTAGGGAGTCATCCATGAAAAAAGCTGTCATCCTTGCGGGCGCCATGGCGCTCGTCGCCGGCGCTGCGCTTGCCGGCGATTCACAATCAGCCTGCGAAGAGTTCGCCGCCAATAACGGCGTCTCTGCAGAGCCCTGCTCATGCATCGCCGACGCTGTATCAGGCGACTCAGACCTTCAGGCTGAGCAACTCGCGCTCGTCACTCTGGAGGATTATGAGAACGCCTCTGCCGAGCTTCACGCCGCCATCGATCCTTGCGTCGAAGGATAAGCGGATAAACACTACCGAACGCCGCGATTGATCCGTAAAAGGATGATTGCGGCGTTTTTATTTTTGAAAGGTTTGATAAAATGCGGTTTGGCGGTCGGATATCCGCGGCAATAGAAATCCTGAGCGATTTCGAGGCGCGGCGGGTTCCTTTGAAAACCGCGATTGCGGATTGGGGCCGCTCGAACCGTTATGCGGGGTCAAAAGACCGCGCGTTTATCTCCGGTCTATGTCTTGATGCACTGCGCCGACGCGCATCGCTGGCGGCTGCGATGGAAGATGATGCGCCGCGCGCGGCCATTCTCGCGACCTTGCGGTTCTTGTGGAAGACGAGTGTTGACGATATCGCCGCCGCCGTCACCGAAGAACATGGCCCGGGTGCGTTGACGGAAAGAGAACAGGCGGGGCTTTCAGTAGAGACCCTGACTGAAACGGGCGACACTCCCGAATGGCTGGAACCGCATCTCACGCGCGTTTTTGGAGAGGACGCCGCATCGGTCATGGCGGCGTTTTCAGAACGCGCCGATATCGACCTGCGTCTCAACACCCTGAAGACAGCGCCGGAAAAAGCTCTCGGGGCGTTGAAAACGGTGAAAGCCGAAGCATCGCCGCTGCTAAAAACTGCTGCGCGTATCGCGGCGCCAGAGCCGAGCGAGAAAGCGCCGGGCGTGACGGTCATTCCCGCCTTCAACAAAGGCTGGGTCGAGGTGCAGGATCTCGGCAGCCAACTGGCGGCGTGCGCGGCGGGTGCGATTAAGAGCGCGCAGGTGCTGGACTATTGCGCTGGCGGCGGCGGTAAAACGTTGGCGCTTGCGGCGCTGATGGAGAACACGGGCCAACTATACGCCTATGACCGCGACCCGCATCGGTTAAAGCCGTTGTTTCATCGCGCTAACCGCGCGGGCGTGCGCAACCTGCAAATTCGTTCCCCGGCGGGCGGCGAGGGGCTGGACGATCTTCGAGGCAAGATGGATGTGGTCTTCGTCGATGCACCCTGCACAGGCGCGGGAACATGGCGGCGCCATCCCGACACGAAATGGCGTCTCACTGAAAAACAATTGCAAACACGCCAGAATGAACAGGATGCCGTGCTGAAAGAGGCGTCACAATTTGTAAAGCCCGGCGGTCGCATGGTCTGGGTCACCTGCTCGTTTCTGATGGAAGAGAATGAAGACAGGTTGGAAGCGTTTCTCACTGAGAATGTGAACTATAAATTTACACCTGCGCTTTCCCTTATCGAACAATCGGGACTGTTGACCGAAGAGGGAAGCTATGCGCTCCAACCTTGCATTACCAAAGACGGCGCCATCCGTCTCACGCCGGACTATATCCGCGCCGATGGCTTTTTTGTCGCTGTACTCGTCAGGGCCGGCGGATAATCGTCCCGCCTTGCATCACGAACGACACGGCTCTTAAAGCCGACATGTCGGCGGAGGGGTCGCCCGCCATAGCGGCGAGGTCAGCGATCATGCCGGGTTTAACAGCGCCGATCTCGTCTTCGAGATGTAGGATTTTGGCGTTGCCAGATGTAGCGGCCTTCAGCGCATCAATTGGCGTGACACCATAATCGATGAGCAGTTCAAGCTCCCACGCATTGTCGCCATGGTCGAAGACGCCAACATCCGAGCCGTTGCAGAGTGGCGTTCCGGCGCGGAGGATGCGCTCCATCTGATCGCGCTTGTCCGTTATGCGCTGCGGCGCCGTTTCTACCGCGCCGTCCCAGCCATTATAGCGGGAAATCGCCTCGACCGCGCCGAGTGTCGGGCAGATAGCAACGCCTTTGCGCGCCATCAATCGATAGGTGTCGGCGGAGCCGCTGTCACCATGTTCAATGGTCTGGACGCCCGCCTCGATGGCGCGGCGCATGCCCTCATCAGTGCCGGCATGGGCAACCACTGGCGTTCCGCTGGCGGATGCGGTCTCAACGATGGCCTTTAATTCGTCGACGGAGAATGTCGGCCGAGCGAGGCCGCCGGGCCCCCAGCGATAGTCGGCATAGACTTTCACCCAGTCTGCGCCGCCGCCGATTTGTCGCCGCGTTTCGGCAATGAGATTTTCAACCCCGCTCACTTCGATTGCGCCTTTCGGAACGGCGACGCCTTCATGAAAGCCGGACGGGCCATAGGCGCCGGTGGCGACAATGGCGGGCCCGGCGACGATGAGGCGCGGCCCCGCGATGACATCTTTTTCAAGAGCCTGCCGAAGCCCCACATCGGCGTAGCCTGCGCCTTCGGAACCAAGATCGCGCAAGGTCGTGAATCCGGCGTCGAGTGTCGCCTGTAAATGGTTGACCGCACGCGCCGACCGCTCAGCGATGGATTCTTTCAGAACCTGATCGTTCCAGGTCGTTTCGTCATAGGGATGGAGGAGGACGTGGGAATGGGCGTCGATCAGGCCTGGCGTCAGGGTCATGCCGGAAAGGTCGATCACCTCAGCGCCGGTCTGATCCACAGTGGGGCCAGCGGCGCTGATGCGGCCGCCCTCGACACGCACCTGCCAGCCCTCATGCATGGCCTCGCCATCAAACACGCGGTCTGGCGCCAACACATAATTTTGCGCCCCGGCCTCAAATGTCGCCAACATCCAGAAAATCGCCGCCAGAAATCTCATTACGCTGTCCCTTGTTTCACCGGCTCAGGGTCGGCGAGTGCGGCGCAACGGTCAAGGCGGACGCCAGCCAGAGGGTGAAATGCATTTGGGGTGATGGGGGAGGGCGGTATTATAAGGCCGTTGCGGAAGCCGTGGATAAGTTTTCACGGGGTTTCGGGAGGCTTTATAGTCTGTGGGAATTTCACTGTTGCGCTCGCGAAAAGAGGCGTGACCCCGCGTCCAGACTCAGCTAAAGGCTCAACATGCAGCCCAATTCTCAAGCCCCCGCTTCTCACGCTCAGGTCCACGACCGGGCGCTCATTGTCGATTTCGGCAGCCAGGTGACGCAGCTCATCGCCCGCCGCCTCCGCGAGGCCGGGGTCTATTGTGAAATCCACCCCTTTAACCGCGTGGATGAGGCCTTTCTGGCCGATTTTAGGCCGAAGGCGATCATTCTTTCCGGGGGGCCGGCCAGCGTAAAAATCGAGACCAGCCCCCGTGCAGATCAATCGGTCTACGATTACGGCGCGCCTATCCTCGGCATTTGTTATGGCGAACAGACGATCTGCGCCCAGCTTGGCGGTGATGTAGAGAGCTCCGATCATCGCGAATTTGGCCGCGCCATGATCGACGTCGTGAAGTCGAGCCAGTTATTTGACGGGGTATGGGAGCCGGGGTCGCGCCATCAGGTGTGGATGAGCCATGGCGATCGGGTGAACGCGATCCCGGACGGTTTTGAAGTCATCGCCAAATCCGAGGGCGCGCCTTTCGCCGCAATCGCTGACGAACAGCGCAAGATATATGCGGTGCAATTCCATCCGGAAGTGGTGCACACTCCGGACGGGGCTAAACTGCTCGCGAATTTTGTGCAAAAAATTGCCGGGCTTACCGGCGACTGGACCATGGCGGCGTTTCGTGAAGAAGCGATCGCCCAGATCAGAGCGCAAGTGGGCGACGCCCGCGTGATTTGCGGCTTGTCCGGCGGCGTTGATTCATCCGTCGCGGCGGTGCTTATCCACGAAGCGATAGGCGAACAGCTGACCTGCGTCTTCGTGGACACCGGCCTGATGCGCGCGGGAGAGGGCGAGGAAGTCGTCCGCCTGTTCCGCGACAGTTACAATATTCCGCTCATTCATGTTGAGGCGGAGGATTTATTCCTCGGCAAGCTCGCTGGCGTCGACGATCCGGAAAAGAAACGCAAGATTATCGGTTCGCTCTTTATCGACGTTTTCGACAAAGAAGCCGGGAAGATCGAGAATGCAGAATTTCTGGCCCAGGGGACGCTCTATCCCGATGTGATCGAGAGCGTGTCATTCGATGGCGGCCCATCAGTCACCATCAAGTCGCATCACAATGTCGGCGGCCTACCGGAACGGATGAATCTGAAACTCGTCGAGCCGCTGCGAGAGTTGTTCAAGGACGAGGTCCGCGCGCTCGGCCGCGAACTTGGTCTGCCGGAACATTTTGTCGGGCGGCATCCCTTCCCGGGACCAGGGCTTGCGATCCGCATCCCCGGCGAAGTGACAAAGGAAAAAGCGGATATATTGCGCAAGGCGGATGCGATCTATCTCGATGAGATCAGGAAAGCCGGACTTTATGACGCGATCTGGCAGGCGTTTGCCGTGCTGCTCCCGGTGCGCACTGTTGGCGTTATGGGGGATGAGCGCACCTATGATCATGTGCTTGCGTTACGCGCCGTCACTTCGACCGACGGTATGACGGCGGATTATTATCCGTTCCCGCATGAATTTCTTGGCGCCTGCGCCACGCGCATTATCAATGAAGTGCGCGGCGTCAACCGGGTCGTTTATGATGTAACATCGAAACCACCCGGCACAATCGAGTGGGAATAGGGACTATTTTCGCCCTGCATTGAGCGCTTCTAGAATTTCCGCGCGGTCACTCTCACTCAAAGCGGCGAGGGTCGCCTCGCGTTGGTCCTCTGTCATGTTCGCGAAAATGTCTCTGGCGCGTTGCTGATTGCGTCTTAAGACGAAACTGCTGCCCACATAGAACACCAGCCAGAAACCGAGCAGAACCGCCGAGCCAGCGAGGCCCCACATACTGAAAACAAAGACAGCCAGCGCGGCCATCAAGGCGATTGCCCCCAACCAAGCGAGCTTGCGGAGAATAGGGTTGTTCATCGTTCTGGTTTCCTGTGGTTCAATCAGGACATTACATAGCGGTGCTGGCATGACGACTAACAAATACGGTTAGGATAGGCAATTTAGCGGTTTGAGCGTCGATGATAAGCGATCTCATCGCTTCCTAGCCTATTCCCAATCGAGCGCCCGCAATTGGACGAGGGGGGATTCAGAAATTTTGAACCTTTCGGAAAGTCGCGAAAATGACTTTCCGGTCGGGCCTTTGACACATTTTTGCTCGCACCGCCGGAGCTTAATCTTTCGATGGTTCGGCGTTTTCGTAACTGTCGTCGAACATATCGGGTAGTCCGCTATCTGCGACTACAACGCGTTCTTTAAAATACCAAACGCCATCGCGTTTTTCGAGTATGTCGTATTCTCGGCCTTGTTCAACAAGCGTGGGCGCGCCTTTAAGGTCTTCATTCATGACGCCAGTCCAGATCATACTCGCCGTTGCCGTGTCGCCGTCGACAGCAACCTGAAGGTTAGTCAGCAGCATCCGAAACTTGCCGCGGCTCATATTGTCCGAAATGTCATCGAAGCTTGCATAGAGCGCTTCGATGGCCTCGAGGCCTTCATACTTTAAACCATTCAGAAGAAAGACGCTGTCATCGACAAAATACTCACCGAAATTGTGGTCGCCTGATCCGAGTTCGGCGTAATAGCCGACAATCATGTCTTCGATCTGAATGCGATCAAGTAAACTTGCCTTCGTTGCGGGTTGCGGCCTGGCGAAAACGGCAGACATAATGGCTGAGTAAGAAACCAGAACTGTGAGCAATGCCTTGGTCGCATTGTGAGCGATCATTCGTTTCGGATGTTTCATGATTTTTGTCCTCCCATTTTGACGCCTTGAGCCTATGCTCTTGCCGCCAGATTTACTTGTATGAGGGGGGCATCCAATGGATACTGATAACGAAATCGGTGCTGTTTGAGCTCTGGGATAGGGGGGAGCCTCGCAGCGTCAATAAATCGATAAGTCGAATTGATGTTGCGATGTATTGAATTCACAAGCATTTTGTTCAGGATGATAGTGGATTCGTTTATTTATTTCCGGGGTGCGCCGCCTTATGAGCTGGGACGATTATTTTGCTGAAGAACAGGATGGGCGCGCTGCCGCGCAGAGTGGCAAGAAGCGTACGATCACTGTTGGCTGGACGGTACGAACGCAAAAAGGAGCCGTCATCTGGGCGCCGCCACAGGCATTTTCCCGTAATGATCCGAAACCTGCTTCGTCTAAGTCAGTTCAAGTTTGTCCGGCTGCGGTGGATTTTGACCGTCGGCATTTTGTTGTGCCATGTCCCATCGATTTAACGTTGAAGTTCGATCGCCAGCCAAACGGACAGTTTACGCTCGTCGACGCGGATGGTGAAAAATCCGGGATGCGCCAGACGGGCTTGCGCGAAATGATGATGCTTCATCCTCAACATGAATGGCGCAATCCCGAGCGTCCCTTGATCCAGATTATTGCGCCTTATGTTTTTGTGGCTGATGATCCCTGCTACATCGTGCAGACGCCGCCTTACCTTCATTATTTCCCAACGCCGCGTCCCGGTCTTCAAATGGGAGGCCGTTTTCCTGCCCATATCTGGCCGCGGCCATTGAGCTGGGGCTTTGAGTGGTATGACGTGACCAAGCCGTTAGTGTTGAAGCGCGGCGAGCCCTGGTTTTACATTAGCTTCGAAACAGAAAATCCTTCCGCTCATGTGCGCCTTGTCGAGCAGGAAATGACGCCGGAGCTTGAAAAATATATGGCGAGTATTGTCGATGTTTCAAACTATGTGAACAAGACCTATTCGCTCTTTTCCGAGGCTCAACGCATGCGCCCGACGTCGCTCGTAAAAGCGAAGAAAGAGTAGGCGCTGAGACAATACAGCAGCGCTACGGCATGACGGCGTCCGGATGTTTTTCATGCACCGGGTTAACGCCAAAAGTCATAAGCCGCTTGCCGATCTTTTCGTCGAAAACCGAAAAGCCGTGCGCTTCAAGAAGAGTGCGGCATTCGCGATGTGTGCGCGCGCCTTAGCGCTCGGCGCCAGTATCAAGCGCGATTACGCGGATATGAGGAAACATGGCGCCGATGCCTTCCAGAATTTCTGGCTCTGCGCCTTCGGCGTCGCATTTGAGCAGGTCAATTTGCTCAATCGCATTGTCGGCGCAAAACCGCTCCACCGTGACCGCCGGCTTGGTGACTTTTTCGCCTTGCCCTTCGTCAAAAACCGAACTGTCCGCAGTATCGGGCGCCGAGAAAAAACCGAGTTCAGTATTTTCTTTCCAGATGAGTGCGTCATGGATCGTAACGCCTGACAGGCCGGATACATTGGCTTTGAGGCAGGCGAAAATTTTCGGGTCCGGTTCTACGCAGTGAATGCGAGCGCCATAACGCGCTGCGACGTGGGCGAATTCGCCGGCGTTGGCGCCGATATCGAGAACGGTGCAGTCCTTGTTCAGGCTGATATGCCGGCCGACCCCATACTCCCGCTCCAGTTGATCGAGACGCGCTGACCAGCCTTTCTTGTAAAGTTTCCAGCGCAGTGCAGAGGGCGCATATACCGATACGCCGTCAACTTCGATCACGGCCCCAAGTGGATCGGCGTTTACTGACAAGGGGACATGGCCGCGATAGGACAGGGCGGCGTAAGCGCTCTGGCGCAACAGCTTCAGTTTTTGCTTGAGCGGAAAACCTTCAATGGCGGCAGCCATTCCTAGCTCCGCCGCAAGGCCATCTTGATCGGACCTTCCGCCCTTCCGTGCACGAATTGGTCGACCATGGGATTGCCGGAGCGTTCAAGGTCTTCCGGCTTGCCGCGCCAGATGATGCGGCCCTGATAGAGCATGGCGACCTCATCAGCGATCTTCCGGGCCGACGCCATGTCGTGAGTGATGGAGATGGCGGAGGCGCCAAGCGCTTTCACCCGTTCAACGATCAGATTGTTGATGACGTCGGACATGATCGGATCAAGACCTGTCGTCGGCTCGTCAAAGAAAAGGATCTCCGGATCGGAAGCGATGGCGCGCGCAAGACTCACACGCTTTTGCATACCGCCTGAAAGCGCCGCCGGATGAAGATCGCCGATCTCAGGTGAAAGGCCAACTTGAGCGAGGCAATCGATCGCTTTGTCCCGCGCTTCCTTGCGTGATTTCCGGTCGGCGTTGAGCAGGCGAAAGGCGATATTTTCCCAGACCTTGAGACTGTCAAACAGGGCTGATCCCTGAAACAGCATGCCAGTGCGCTGGGTCATATAGCGCCGGTCGCTGTCCGTATGCCGAGCGATATCGCGGCCATCGACTTCAACCGTGCCGCGATCGGCTCTCATTAGCCCGATAATGCATTTTAGCAGCACAGATTTGCCGCTGCCCGAGCCGCCGATAATGACGAGCGACCGCCCCTTGTCGACATCGATATCAACGCCGCGCAGGACCTGATTATTCTCGAAGCCTTTGTGCAGACCGCGCACGGCGATGGTGTGTGACGTTTCACTCATGGGTCTGATTAAAACTCCACAAGGAAAGAGGTCATGATATAGTTTGACGCCAGGATCGAAACGGCTGCGGCCACCACGGCGGTGCGGGTGGCGGCGCCGACGCCCTGTGCGCCGCCGCGGCTGCGATAGCCGTAATAACATCCCATCACCGCGATGAGGAAGCCGAATACACCCGCCTTGAAAAGCCCGCTGACAACGTCGCGATTTTGCAGAAACTCGGAAATGTTGCGGATGAAAACAGGACCTGAAAAGTCGAGGCCATAGACTGCAACGAGATAGCCGCCATAAACGCCAATGATGTCGGCGATGAGCACGAGAATTGGCAGCGCAAGGGTCGTTGCGATAATCCGTGGCGCGATCAGATATTTGAAGGGATCAACGGCGAGCGTCGACATCGCGTCGATTTGTTCCGTGACGCGCATGGTGCCGATCTCCGCCGCCATGGCCGATGAACATCGCCCGGCGACCATCAGCGCTGCAAGCACCGGTCCCAGCTCGCGCACAATGGAAACGCCTAAAATTTGCGGCAGAAAGGTTTCGGCGTTGAAGCGCAGGGAGCCGTCGTAGATATTCAGGGCGAGCGCCGCGCCGGTGAAAACGGCCGTCAGCCCGACAACCGGCAGTGAGGTGAAGCCGATGCGGATGAGCGAGGAGAAAAAGGCGCGCCAGTAAAAGGGGCCGAGAATGCTGGCGATAGCGCCGCGGCCGGCGAATACCGCCATCCGGCCCGTCTCGCGCAGGGCGTCCAGGGTGACGCTGCCGGTAATTGCAAAGATGTTCATGGACGCTCCCCTTGACCGTCTAGAGGTAGCGGCGATCGATCCGCCCGCCAAGCCCTGTGAGCAAGTCATAGGGCACGCGGTGGGTGGCTGCAGCGGCGTCGAAAAGGCGCAGTTTTGGGCCGAAGAATTCCGCATAATCTCCTATTTTTACAGGATTCTTCTGGCTTGTGATGTCGAGCGTGATGAAGTCCATGGAGACGCGTCCGACGATCGGCGCGAGGGCGTCATTCACGATTGCGGCGCCCGCTGGCGCGTCGTTGCGGGGATAACCGTCGCCATAACCAAGGGAAACGGTGGCGATTCGCATCGGAGCGGATGCCGTGAAGGTCGCGCCATAGCCGACGGTTTCGTCGGGCCGAAGCTCGCGCAACTGAACGATCGGGGATTTGAGGGTCACAACATCGCTGATGCGTTTGTCGTCAGCGTCGAAGGGGCTGCCGCCATAAAGCGCGATCCCGGGTCGCACGAGATCGAACTGATAGGACTTGTCCATCAATGCGCCGGCGGAGGCCGCGAGGGAAAGGTGTGCGCCGGGAAAGCGCTGCGCGGCTTCAAGAAATTTTTCGCGCTGGTCTTTGTTCTTCGGATGCGCCGGGTCGTAAGCGCAGGCGAGGTGGCTCATGACGATGCTGACCTCGAGGCCAGCTCCCGACATGGTCTCGGCAATCGCCTGTGCTTCGCTCATGGGCGCGCCGAGGCGGTTCATGCCGGTGTCGATGTGAACCACGGCGGGGCCGGCGCCGCGTTTCGCCCACAGCTCTGCCTGGGTCAGCGAATTGATGACGGGTGTCATTTGCACGCGCTCATAAAGCGCAAGCGTTTCTTCCGACGGTCCGGCGAAACAATAGATGCGCGGCCCGGCGTCTTTCAGTGCGGCGCGCAGGGCGGCGCCTTCTTCGGGATAGGCGACGAAAAATTCATCGCATTTCTCGCGCGTGAATAATGCGCTGGCGACAGGGGTGAGGCCGAGACCATAAGCGTTACATTTCACCGCTGCGCTGACGCGCGCCTCCGGCGCTGCATCGCGGATCATCGCGTAATTGGCGCAAAGGGCGGAAAGATCGATCTCGGCGATTGGTCCGTGAGCGGGTGCGGTTTTTGGGTCAGCGGTCATCATCATCGAGCTTTAAGGGGCTTTTTGCGGCGGGAAAAGGGCAAGCGCCAGCGCCGCCGCGGCTCACATGAGCCCGAACGTAAAAGGCAGAGAGGCGCGGGGCGTGAAACGTCCATCGCTATAGAAGCATAAGGGCGCATCACGCCCCGCATTTGCAGCGTTGTTCAGCGTCGGCGGGCCCGGCCGTAATCATGACCGCCGGAGGGTTTTACGCCCCAGACGTTGAGCCATGAGAAAGCCCGGACTCTGCGACCGGCCAGCATGAGAAACCATCCGTTACGCTGGCTTCTTACCCTGCGCGCTGCGATCCGGACCGATGGGAACGGCAGGCCACACCGCCTCTCAATGTCCGGACTGGGAGCATTATAGGGCCATCAGAAAAGCGGTGAAAACTTATCCACGGGTTCCAAAACGGGTGTATGCTTGCCGCCGCCCCCTGCGTCCCTCCGATTTTAATATGTCGTCTCTATGAAAAACGCCCGGCGCGTTTTCGGCGCCGGGCGGTCTCAATTGTTCGTCGCTTGTCTCGCGATTAACAGCGATTAGAAGCGGTCGGCGTTCATCACCTTGGTCCAGGCGGCGACAAAATCGTCGGCGAATTTGTCTTTCGCGCCGTTAAAGGCATAGACCTCGACGACGGCGCGCAGTTCCGCATTGGAGCCGAAGACGAGATCGTTCTCCGTCGCCGTCCATTTTAAGTCGCCGGTCTGACGATCACGGCCTTCGAAGACATAAGGCTCATCGGATGGCGCCCACTTTGTCGACATATCGAGCAGGTTGACGAAGAAATCATTCGTCAGTGCGCCCGGAGTGTCCGTGAAAACGCCATAGTCGGTCCCGCCGGCATTGGCGTCGAGGGCGCGCATGCCGCCGACCAGAACCGTCATTTCGGGTACGGTGAGGCCCAGAAGGCTGGCGCGGTCCACAAGAAGCTCCGACGGCGCCTTGTCATTCGCGTCGCCGATATAGTTGCGGAAGCCGTCCGCCTTCGGCTCGAGCACCGAGAAAGACGTCAGGTCAGTCTGCTCTTGCGAGGCGTCCATGCGGCCCGGCGTAAAGGGAACGCTGACCGGATTGCCCGCATCCTGCGCCGCCTTTTCGATAGCCGCATTGCCGCCGAGCACGATAACGTCGGCGAGCGAGACTTGTCTGCCGCCGCTTTGCGCATCGTTGAAGTCCGTCTGTACTTTTTCAAGCGCAGTGAGAACCTTGGACAGTTCGGAAGGATCGTTGACCGCCCAATCCTTTTGCGGGGCGAGGCGGATACGCGCACCATTGGCGCCGCCGCGCATATCGGTGCCGCGGAAGGTGGAGGCCGACGCCCAGGCCGTGCGCACAAGTTCGGGAACCGTCAGACCTGACGCAAGAATGGCGGCCTTGATCGACGCGGCGTCAGCCGAATTGATCAGCGGGTGATCGACAGCCGGAATGGGGTCCTGCCAGATCAGTTCTTCAGCAGGCGCTTCCGAACCGAGATAGCGGGCGCGCGGGCCCATATCGCGGTGGGTGAGCTTGAACCAGGCTTTCGCGAAGGCTAGTTCGAACTCCTCCGGATTTTCAAAGAAGCGCTGTGACACTTTCCGGAATTCCGGATCTTCTTTCAACGCGAGGTCCGTCGTGAACATGATCGGCGCGTGCCGCTTGTCGGGATCATGAGCGTCCGGCGCCAGCTGCCCCGCCGCTTCGTCCGTCGGCACCCACTGGATTGCGCCGGCCGGGCTGCGCGTCTGCTCCCATTCAAAGTTGAACAGGTTCGAGAAATATTGGTGCGTCCACTCCGTCGGGTTCATCGTCCATGAACCTTCAAGACCGCTGGTGATGGTGTCGACGCCCGCGCCAGTGCCGCAGTTGTTTTTCCAGCCAAGGCCTTGCTCTGCAACGCCAGCGGCGGCGGGTTCCGGTTCAAGACATTCATCTGGTTTATGCGCGCCGTGGGCTTTACCGAAGGTGTGGCCGCCAGCGATCAGCGCAATCGTCTCTTCGTCGGTCATCGCCATGCCGCGGAAAGCCTGGCGGATGTCATGGGCCGCCGCCAAAGGATCGGGATTGCCGTTCGGACCTTCCGGGTTGACGTAGATGAGACCCATTTGCGTCGCCGCCAGCGGTTTGGCGAGTTCCCGGTCACCATGGAAGCGCTGATCGCCGGCGAGCATGGCGTCTTCCGTGCCCCAATCGACGACCTCAGCCTCCCAGTCATCTTCGCGTCCGCCGGCGAAGCCAAAGGTTTTAAAGCCCATGGACTCCATGGCGACGTTGCCGGTCAGCACCATTAAGTCGCCCCAGGAAAGGGCGCGGCCATATTTCTGTTTTACCGGCCAGAGAAGGCGGCGGGCCTTGTCGAGGCTGACATTGTCCGGCCAGCTGTTCAGCGGCTCGAAGCGCTGCTGTCCGCCGCCGGCGCCGCCGCGGCCGTCATACATGCGGTAGGTGCCTGCCGCGTGCCAGGCCATGCGAATGAAGAACGGTCCGTAATGGCCATAATCCGCAGGCCACCAGTCCTGCGAATCCGTCATCACGGCTTCAATGTCATTTTTGACTTCAGCGAGGTCGAGTTTCGAAAATTCGGCGGCGTAGTCGAAATCTTCGCCGATCGGATTTGACGCTGCAGCGTTGTGGCGTAGGGGACTGAGGTCGAGCGCATCCGGCCACCAGAACTCATTTGTTTTGGATTCACCTTCCACCGGCGCCGCATTGTCTTCGCTCATGGAAATAGTTTCACCAGCGGAATCTTCAACCGTCTCAGGCGTCGGCGTGGTGACTTCGCGCGATTCATTCGAACCGCCGCAGCCTGCCGCCAGCGTCAGCGTTAAGACCGCAGCCGTCGCGAGCAAGGCGGATTTCGTATTTGTGTTCATGTTTCCTCTCCGGTGCAAAAATTCAAAAGACACATCCGGGGCGTCCTGACGCCGCCAGATTTGAACCAGGTTTGTCTTTTACAAACGAGACCAGTTACTACGTGACCATTTTCAGATGCGATGAAGCTGCTAGCCCGTTAGTGTGCCGCGCCCAGTTAATTTCGCATCACGAGGAAACCCTATGGGCGCCCGATTTATATGTAAAAAAGATAATATTCATGGCCGAAATTGGAAAAATCGATCAGGCTTTGGGGGTGGCGTAATTGCACGCATTGCATTGCGAAGCTGTGGTGTTGCGGCCAAATTTCGGATGATTTGAATCAAAGGAGCACGGCTTTGCTCGAGCTTTATCATCACGGGTCATCGGCTTGCGCGGCGAAAGTTCGTTTCGCACTTGCGGAAAAAGACCTCGACTGGACTGGCCATTATGTGGACATCCTGAAAGGTGAACAGTTCGACACGGCCTATTTAAAAATCAATCCGAAGGCGGTCGTGCCGACGCTGGTTCATGATGGCGAAGTGATTCTGGAATCGACGGTCATTTGCGAGTATCTCGAAGATGCGTTCCCCGAGGCGCCGCCGCTTTTTCCAAAGGGTGCAATCGAACGCGCGAAGGCCCGGCTCTGGACGAAAGCGGTGGATGAGGAATTGCATCCCGCCTGTTCGGCGCTGACTTATGTGCTTTCACATCGTCACATGATCTTGCGCAACGGCGCCGGCTCCTTTGAAGATTTTTTAAAAGGCGCGGGGGCGGACGGGCGTGCGGCGCGTGAACTCAAATGGAAATGGATTCATGAAGGGCTCGCCGCGCCCGGCGCTGCAGACAAAATCCGCGTCTATGATACTTACCTGAAAAAGATGGAGGGGGCGCTTGAGCATCATCGCTGGCTTGCGGGCGATGCGTTCACTATCGCCGATGTGGCGCTTGCGCCCTATCTTAACCGGCTGGCCGCGCTTTCCTGTGAAGGCGTCTGGCGTGACGGACGATTGCCGCGCGTTGAGGCGTGGTTCGAGCGGGTCAGGGCGCGTCCTACATTTCACCCGGCGTTTATCGAATGGATGCCAGACGAATTGACAGCGCAGATGCGCGCCAATGGCGCTCAATCATGGCCGGAGGTGAAGGCGCTGCTGGCGATCTGACCGGAGCGCTCAGGAGGCGTATGCAAGGCGTTGGGCTTCGTCATGCGCGGTGTTTCGGATTTCATCAGCGAGTTCCGAATTCGGCAATGTCCGCGCCAGCACCATGCCGCCGACACACAGGGCCGCCAGCACAAGGGCGCTTCGACGGGCGTCATTGCTACTTTCTTTTGCGCGCTCTTTCAGGCTGGTTTCAAACAGACCGACCATAGCCGTCAAAAGTTCCTGATACGCCGTCTGCACCTCTGGCTTGCTGCGCGCGACATCCGAAGGAAGCGCGATCATAGGGCATTGTCCGTCAAGGTCGCCTAAATGCTCTGGCGAAAGATATCCGGCGATCATCTGCGACGCCATTTCCGGCGCCGGATTTGCGGGATCAATCCCTGCCGCCGCCCGCCATTGAGCGCCGCGGCCCATCAGGAAGCTTGAAACCGCCGCGGTGAACAACTCCTCCTTGTTTTTAAAGTGGTTATAAAATCCGCCGCGCGTAAGCCCAGCCTCGGCCATCACCATATCGATGCTGACGATTTCATATCCATGGCGGTTAAACAAAATTCGCGCACATTCAACAATGCGCGCGCGTGTCTTCTGTTTGTGGTCCGGGCTGTAGGGCATCGGCTTTCTCCTTCATCGCCGAAACCATAGCCGCTTTTCAAAATATGTTCTTGAACATTTTTTGAGCCATGCAAGACTTGGCGCGCAATCAAGCGCGAGGAGGCGTTGTTGAAGAAATTCATGTTCCTTACTTACGGTTTTGAAAAGCCGACGCCGGAAATCATGCAGGCGTGGAACAAATGGTTCGATGAAATCGGTGAACATATCATCGAGCAGGGCCATTTCCCGCACGGTAAGGAAATATCCGACGCTGGCGTCAAGGAGCTACCGCTCGCGCCAGATTCCATCACCGGCTATCTCCTCGTGAAAGCGGAGAGCGCCGAACAGGCCGAGAAAATGGCGGCGTCGAACCCTTATGTCTCCAGCATCCGGTTTTATGAAATCATGTCTGGTTAAAACCCGGCTAAAACCACAACCCAAACAATTCAGCGCAGGTTACGATGACGAAATCGATGACAGGCGGCTGCCTTTGCGGTGCCGTGACTTATGCAGCGCAAGGCGAACCCATCTTTGTGGGGCACTGCCATTGCGTCCATTGCCGGAAGGCGAGCGGCACGGGGCACGGCACCCATATAGCGATGCCCGAAAACGATGTGTCGGTGACGGGCGAGGTGAAAAGCTACGCCCATCCGGCTGATAGCGGCAACAAGGTGGCGCGTTCCTTTTGCCCGGAATGCGGCTGTGCGATCTATTCGAAAAACTCCGGCATGCCGGGAATGATTTTCCTGCGGGCGTCGAGCCTGGACGATCCCGACCAGGTGACACCGCAAATGATTGTATACGCCAGTCGTGCGCCGAAATGGGATGTGATGGACGCGTCGCTGACAAGTTTCCCCGAAATGCCCGAAGGCGGCGCGCAAGCGGCGATGGATCGCTAGCCGCAGAGGGCTGTTATTGTGCGCGGCTCCGGCGCCCGATAGGTTTCAGAGAACAATCGAGTTCTGCAACGAAGCCTTTGGGGAGCCCGCTTATGTCCGCTGCACATTTTTCAAATCCGCCCGGATTGATTGATCCGACGCATTTTCACTTCTCACAAATGGCGGTGGTGGACCCCGGCGCACGGATGATTTTCCTCGCCGGGCAGGGCGGCTTCGCGGCGGATGGAAAACTGTCATCCGATTTTGAAGAACAGGCGCGGCAGGTCTTTCAAAATATCTCCATCGCGCTGGAAAGCGCCGGCGCGCAGATCGGTGATATCGTCCGGCTGACGGTTTTTATCGTCGGCTATGATGTGGAGCGCATGAAGACGTATCACGCCGCGCAACTGGAAGCGCTAGGCGAGCATCGTCCCGCCGCAACGTTGATTCCTGTGGCGCAGCTTGGCGCCCCGGATATGCTGATCGAGATTGAGGCGACGGCGGCTTCGCCTGCGTGACGGCGCCTAATACCCGCCGCCGCCATAGCGATCGTCGACAAGGTCGGAGAATTTCGTGAATTTTTCTTCGAAATGAAGATCGACCTTGCCGATGGGCCCATGGCGTTGCTTGCCGATGATGACTTCGGCGGTGTCGCCGACTTCGTCCAGACGCGCGAGCCATTTCATATGTTCTTCGGTGCCTTCGCGCGGCTCCTGACGGCCGAGATAATATTTTTCGCGATACACAAAGAGCACGACGTCAGCATCCTGCTCGATTGAGCCTGACTCCCGGAGGTCGGAAAGTTGCGGGCGTTTGTCTTCACGCGCTTCGACCTGACGAGAAAGCTGGGAGAGGGCGATAACCGGCACATCCAGCTCTTTGGCAAGGGTTTTGAGCCCCTGGGAGATTTCCGTGATCTCCTGCACACGGCCGTCATTGCGCCGTCCTGAGCCCGTCAGGAGCTGGAGATAGTCGACAACCAGCAGGCCAAGCCCATGCTGGCGCTTAAGGCGGCGGGCGCGGGCGGCAAGCTGCGCGATAGAGAGGCCGCCCGTGTCATCGATATGAAGGGGCAGCTTTTCGAGTTCGCGCGCGGCGTGATAAATCTTGTCGAACTGTTCCTGATCGACTTCGCCCCGGCGGATCGCGGAGGAGGAGACTTCCGCAACCTCGGCGATGATCCGCGTCGCGAGCTGTTCGGCCGACATTTCCAGTGAGAAAAAGCCGACCACGGCGCCTTCAACCGTCTTCATGGCGCCGTCGGGCTGTTTCTCGGTCTTGTGCGCCTTCGCTGCGTTCAACGCGATGTTGGTTGCAAGCGAGGTTTTACCCATGGACGGACGGCCGGCGAGAATGATGAGATCCGACGGGTGAAGGCCGCCAAGCATACGGTCGAAATCGCGAAGACCGGAGGAGACGCCCGCCAGACCGCCGTCACGCTTGACGGCGGCGTTTGCAAGCTCAATCGCTTCGGTGATGGCGGCGCGAAATGTTTTAAAACCGCCGCCATATTTTCCGGTTTCGGCGAGTTTGTAGAGCGCCTGTTCCGCGTCCTGTAATTGTTGTGACGGCGAATCCTCGAGCGTTGCAATCTTCGCGCGTTCCGACATTTCCGAGCCGATAGACATGAGGCCCCGGCAAACGGAGAGATCGAAAACGATCTTGGCGTAGTCTGTTGCGCCGGACGTCGACGGCACATTCGCCGCGAGCGTCTCCAGATAACGCTTGCCGCCCGCGTCGAGATAGCCCTGTTTGGTGGCGAGATAGGTGTCGATCGTCACCGGAGAGCCGAGGCGGCCTGAGTTGATCAGATCGCCAGCCGCTTCAAAGATGAGCTGATGAACGGGATCGAAAAAATGTTCGGGCTTCAGGAATACGGAGACCCGGTAAAAGATTTCGTTATCGAACAGAATAGCGCCCAGGATCGCCTGTTCAGCATCAAGGCTTACGGGGAGTTTATTCTCCGTACCCTGATTTTTATTGGGTGCATTGGTTGCGCCGTCAGCCATCCAGCCCTTAGATCAAAAAAAACACCGGCTGAGAAGACAGCCGGCGTTTATATTTTTCCACCTTTTGAGGTGGGGAGAGCCTTCGCTGTTGCAAAAGCTCTTTTATGTTATTTTGTTATTCTTCGGTTTTTTCTTCATCCGCGTTTTCAACGGCGGCGCCTGAGTCTTCGTCGAAGAACTCAGGAGCGGCTTCAGCCGCCTGTTCTTCTTCGGCTTCATCTTCAGGGCTGGCGAGGACGTTTTCGCCGCGCGCCTGACGTTCAGCTTCATCTGCAGAGCGTGCGATGTTGATGTTGATCTTCACATCGACTTCCGGATGGAGGACAACGCGAACCGTCGCGATGCCGAGGGCTTTGAGCGGCTTGTCGAGACGCACTTGCGCGCGCTCAATAGAGAAACCGCCTTCCGACGCCGCTTCCGCGATGTCGCGGCTTGAAACGGAGCCGTAAAGAACGCCCAATTCAGAGGATTGCCGGATGACGACAAAGGATGCGCCATCAATTTTCTCAGCAACCTGTTCGGCTTCTTTCTTGCGTTCGAGGTTGCGCGCTTCAAGATCGGCGCGTTGAGCCTCAAAGACCTTCTTGTTGTCGTCATTGGCGCGCAGCGCCTTTTTCTGGGGCAAAAGGAAGTTCCGCGCATAGCCGGCCTTCACTTTGACAACATCGCCCATCTGGCCGAGATTTTCGACCCGTTCGAGGAGAATGACGTCCATCGTGCTTACTCCGATACGTAGGGAAGAAGCGCAAGGAAACGGGCGCGCTTGATGGCGCGCGCGAGTTCACGCTGCTTCTTGTGAGAGACGGCGGAAATCCGCGACGGAACGATCTTGCCGCGTTCGGAAACAAAACGCTGAAGCAGTTTCGGATCCTTGTAGTCGATCGCCGGCGAGTTATCGCTGGAGAACGGACAGGTTTTGCGGCGGCGGAAAAATGGTTTAGCCATGATTGATCCCTTTCCTGATTACCGGCGGTCGCCGCGGTCACGATCGCCGCGGTCGCGACGGTCGCCGCGATCACGATCGCCACGGTCGCCGCGATCATTACGGTCACGGCGCGACAGCACTGGGGACGGCTCTTCATTGTGCTCTTCAACGCGCACGGTCAGGGCGCGCAGAACGTCGTCATTGAGCTTTTCCTGGCGCTCAAGTTCGAAGATCGCTTCGGCCGGCGCTTCGATGTTGAAAAGGCTGTAATGGCCTTTGCGGTTTTTCTTGATCTTGTACTGGAGATTGCGAAGGCCCCAATATTCGGACTTTGCGATCTTGCCACCGAGGTCTGTGACGACTTTGGTGAGCGTTTCGGTCAGGCCCTCGACCTGCGCGGGCGAGATATCCTGACGCGCAATAAAGATGTGTTCGTATAGCGGCATGTAGCCAGCTCCTTATAGGGCGACGGAGACTGTTCGGATCTGCTGGCGATCCGGAACGCCTGTGGCTCATGAAGCTAAGGGACCATCCCTTGAACCCGCCCGATCGGGGCGAGCGCCCATGACCATCGCTCGTGAAGGCGCGGGAGATAGCGGAGTGAGCGGCCTATTGCAAGCGCGAAACCCGCTATTTCTCGCCAAACCAGCGGGTAAGAACGCTCTGAAAAAAGTCGACTGTCCGGGCCTCGCTGCACCGGGCCTCGGCGAAGTCCTTGGCGGCCTCTCCCAGACGGGCCGCCAGCGCCGGATCGGCCTCAATACGGGTGACAGCGGCGGCGAGGGCGGAGGCGTCGCCGGCGGGAACCAGAAGCCCGGTTTCGCCGTCATGCAGGTAATCGGCGGCCCCGGCCGCGTCGGTGACGATCTGGGCCTTGCCGAGATGCATGGCCCCCACAAGGGTCACAAGCCCGCACGGGGTTTCCCGTGAGCGCAAAGGGACGAGGGCCGCCTTGGCGTGCTGGACGATCCCCCAGGCCTCCTCAAAGGGCAGGTTGAAGCGGACCTCGAGATTTTCTGGAGGGTTCAGCCCCTCGAAGTTATGGGGCCGGGCGACGGCGACAAAACGGGTCTCGGGCAGGGCCCGGGCCGCCTCGCACAGCACCGCATAGTCCCGCGCCTCACCGCCGAGGGCGGCGAAGTAGTCCCCTTCGATGGTTTTTGGTTGAGGTCCGGCCAAAGGCGGGGCGACGCCCCATGGTGCGCGCCAGAATTTGGCTCGATCAATCCCGAAATAATCGGCGTAAAGCCCTTGTTCTGCATCGGTAAAAACCGCGAAACCATCTGTCTGCCTGAACGCCTTCTTCATAATCGCCTTGCGCGGTCCGGTGGGCAGATCGGTGAAGTTGAAGGAGAAGGCGAGGTGTTTCGCGCCGTTCTTTTTTGCGCCCGCGACCCACTCGGTCCAGGCGGTGATCCAGGGGCCGTGGCTGACAATCAGGTCATAGGGATTTCGAACGCAATCACGGGCCAGCATCCGTGCGCCGCGCCAGCGGGCGCGAAACCGCGGATCGCTCCCCTGTTGGGCCATGGAATAGCCGGTCCATTCGAGCTTGCGCCCGGCGACCTCAAAATCGGCGGGCATCAAGTCCCGGATCCAGGCCCAGTCCGGGTCAGGCGTCTCGGCAATATTGGCGATGCGGATCGGCGCTTTACTCATGCTTGCTCAATCTTGGCGGTTTGCACCTTTCTTCCCCCGTTTGCGGGGGAAGTGTCCAGCCGCATCTTATTGATGCGGCTGGGCGATGGGGGCGTTTGCCTTAAAAAAGCCCCCTCCGTCTCGCTGCGCTCGACACCTCCCCCGTAAACAGGGGAGGAGAAGCGCTTCGCTACCTTGCCCTTGCGGGCCAGCGTCGCTATGTCCGCGAGCTCAGTAATTAACCAAGGAGCTGGGCCGCGATGACGCGAGCTTTCGTCTTTCCGGGACAAGGTAGCCAGAGTGTAGGGATGGGTGCGAGCCTCGCCGACGCGTTTCCGGTTGCGCGCGAAGTCTTTGAAGAAGTGGACGAGGCGCTCGGTCAGAAGCTGTCAAAACTGATGCGCGAAGGCCCCATGGAAGAGTTGACGCTGACGGCGAATACGCAGCCAGCCTTGATGGCGCATTCGATCGCCGCCATGCGGGTGCTTGAAGCGGAAGCTGACGCGGACATTTCCAACGCCATGTTCGTCGCCGGTCATTCCCTCGGAGAATATTCAGCTTTGTGTGCGGCGCGATCCATCAGCCTTGCAGACACGGCGAAGCTGTTGCGCATCCGCGGCGAGGCGATGCAGGCCGCCGTTCCGGTGGGCGAGGGCGCCATGGCGGCGCTGATCGGCGTCGACATGGAAGCTGCGCAAAAAGCCATCGATGCCGCCAAGGGCGACGGCGTCTGCGAAATCGCCAATGACAACGCGCCGGGCCAGGTCGTGATTTCCGGAGAGAAAGCGCGCGTCGAAGCCGTTTGCGCCGGCGCCAAGGAATTCGGCGCCAAGATCGCCAAACTCCTGCCCGTATCCGCGCCGTTTCATTCATCGCTGATGGCGCCTGCCGCTGAACGGATGAAGGAAGCGCTGGCGGAAGTGAAAATTGTTGCGCCCGCGACAACGCTCGTCGCCAATGTCACGGCCAAAGACGTCGCCAACCCGGCGTCGATCCGCGACCTCCTTGTGAAACAGGTGACGGGCCGGGTGCGCTGGACCGAAAGCGTCAATCACATGACCGCCGAAGGTTGCGAGCTGTTTATCGAAGTCGGTTCTGGCAAGGTGCTTTCCGGCCTCATCAAGCGCATCAACCGGGATGTGCAGAGCCTCAATGTGAGCGAGCCGGGCGATATCGAAGCCTTTGTAAAGGCGTAAGGCGAAGTTCTCCGTAATCAAAAGAAAGGATGCGGAATGTTTGATCTTTCGGGCAAGCGAGCGCTTGTCACTGGCGCCACGGGCGGCATCGGCGAAGCGGTTGCGCGAGCGCTGCACGCACAAGGCGCAAGCGTCGCCATCTCCGGCACCCGCGCGGAAAAACTGGAAGCGCTTGCGAGCGATTTAAAAGAGCGCGTTCATGTGACGCCGTGCAATCTGTCCGATCTCGATGCGGTGGATGCATTGCCGAAAACCGCTTCAGAAGCCATGGACGGGCTCGACATTGTTGTCTCGAACGCAGGCGTTACGCGCGACACCCTGATGATGATGATGAAGCCCGCAATGTGGGATGAGGTCATCAAGATCAATCTCACGGCTTATTTCCATCTGGCGAAAGCATCCTTGCGCGGCATGACGAAGCAGCGCTTCGGGCGGATCATCGGTGTGGCTTCTGTCGTCGGTGTCACCGGAAACGCCGGACAGGCGAATTACGCCGCCTCCAAGGCAGGCATGATCGGCATGTCGAAATCGCTGGCGCAGGAAGTCGCGAGCCGCAATGTCACCGTCAATTGCATCGCGCCGGGTTTCATCGCTACGGCCATGACCGACGCCCTGAATGACCAGCAGAAAGAAGCGATTCTCGGCAAGATTCCCGCAGGCGCCATGGGCGCCCCTGAGGATATTGCTGCGGCTGCGGTCTATCTCTCCTCAGCCGAGGCGCGCTACGTCACTGGCCAGACTTTGCATGTCAATGGCGGCATGGCGATGTTATAAGTCAGGAAAATGACCTCGGCTGCGGCGGTTTTGGCGTTGCAACAATCTGCAATATGCCGTAATTGCGCCCCCGAACCCGCTCAAGAGGCGGCGCCGTTTAACACCTGCTGACAAACCACCTTTCAGGTTTTATCTGAAAATCGTAAATAACCGTTTTTACCAAGGAGCGTTGAATGTCTGATCTTGCAGAACGCGTGAAGAAAATTGTTGTCGAACATCTTGATGTGGATGCCGCCAAAGTCGAACCAAAGGCGAGCTTCATCGATGATCTCGGCGCCGACAGTCTTGATATTGTCGAACTCGTGATGGCGTTCGAAGAAGAATTCGATGTTGAGATTCCTGATGACGCCGCCGAGACCATCCAGACGGTCGGCGACGCCATCAAATTTATCGAAGAACAAAAGTCCTAGTCGGCTGTTCTTCCCGATAACGAGCCGACAGGGCCGTTTCGCCTGGCGGCGCCGTTGAAGGGTTTTGAAGAAAACCGCATCGGCGTCAGCCAATATCAGCGCAAAGGCCTGTCGGGTTTCCAAGTCCGGAGTAGGTCATGATGCGCCGCGTTGTCGTTACAGGAATGGGATTGGTCACGCCGCTCGGGGCGGGGCTTGATCCCGTATGGCGTCGTCTCATCAATGGTGAGAGCGGCGCCGGACCTATTGAACAGTTCGACGCCTCGAACCTTCCCTGCCGGATTGCAGCGTCCGTTCCGTTAACCGATGGAACCCGCGGCGGCGACAAAGCCGGCGACGCGGCCTTTAACGCTGACGAATGGGTCGAGCCGCGCGAACAGCGCCGCATGAATCCGTTCATTGTGTTCGGCATGGCCGCTGCGCAAATGGCGTTCAAGGATTCCGGGCTGGAATTCAAAAACGAAGAAGAACGCGAACGCGCCGGCGTCATGACCGGCTCCGGCATTGGCGGTCTTTCCGGCATTGAAGATGAAGTGCTGGTCCTGAACAACAAAGGCCCGCGCCGGGTGTCGCCTTTCTTCATCACCGGCAACCTGATCAATCTCGTATCGGGTCAAGTGTCGATCAAACTCGGCATGAAGGGCCCGAACCATGCGGTGGTGACGGCGTGTTCG
The DNA here is from genome assembly GCA_030426465.1 of Alphaproteobacteria bacterium. Taxonomy (GTDB): domain Bacteria; phylum Pseudomonadota; class Alphaproteobacteria; order Caulobacterales; family Parvularculaceae; genus Hyphococcus. Next base: position 32,237 of record JAUHYK010000009.1, on the reverse strand, counting down.
TCAGGCGCTCATGCGATTGGCGATGCGGCGCGGCTGATCGCGCTCGGCGATGCGGATGCGATGCTGGCCGGCGGCGCTGAAGCCGCGATCTGTCCCATCGGCATTGCAGGCTTCTCGTCATGCAAGGCGCTGACAACCCATTTCAATGACACGCCGGAAAAAGCGTCACGTCCTTATGACAAGGACCGCGACGGCTTCCTCATGGGCGAGGGCTCCGGCTTCGTCATGCTTGAGGAATATGAAAAGGCCAAAGCGCGCGGCGCGAAGATCTATGGCGAGATTATCGGCTATGGTCTTTCGGGCGACGCCTATCACATCACGTCGCCGGCCGAGGACGGCAATGGCGGCTTCCGCTCCATGGAAATGGCGCTGAAACGCGCAGGGCTGCAGCCGAAAGACATCGATTATGTAAACGCCCACGGCACTTCGACGCCGGTGGGTGACGAAATTGAGCTGAAAGCGGTCGAGCGCCTGTTTGGTGATGCGGCGGACGGGCTTGTCATGTCGTCCACAAAATCCTCTATCGGACACCTGCTTGGGGCCGCCGGCGCGGTGGAGGCAATTTTCTGTCTCCTCGCCATGCGTGACGGAATAGCGCCGCCAACCCTCAATCTCGACAATCCTTCGGTCGAGACGCCTATCAATCTCGCCGCCAAAGAAGCCGTAAAAAAGCCGATTAACGTGGCGTTATCCAATTCCTTCGGTTTTGGCGGCACAAACGCCTCTCTGGTGATGCGGCGCGTTGACGGCTAAACTCTCCTCATGAATCGAGCGGGAGCTGGCGGGAGGCGGGATGTCAGGTAAGGATCAAACGAGGCGCGCCCAGCGCAGATCAAGTCAGCGCGGGGGCGCGGTGAAAAGCTTTCTCTTTTTTATCGGCGGGCTCGCCCTGTTGGCGGCGATTGCGCTCGGGGTTGGCGGGTATCTCGGTTATCGCGAGGCGGTGAAGCCGGGCCCATCGCGCGAGAACACGATCGTCCTCCTGCCGCCGGGGAGCGCCGTTTCCACCATTGCGCACCAGTTGGAAGATTCCGGCGTTATCGAACATCCTGAAATTTTTATCGCGGCGGTGCGCCTTCGCGGCGTGCAGAGCGAGATCAAGGCGGGGGAATATGAAATTCCCGCGCGGTCAAGCGTGATCGCGATCATCGATCAGCTCCGCGAAGGCAAAAGCATCCTGCATTATTTCACGGCGCCGGAAGGGCGCACCACGGCGCAGATCATTCGATTGCTGAACGAAAACGATGTGCTCGAAGGCGAAGTGACCATCGAGCCGGGCGAGGGCGAACTGTTGCCCGAAACGTTTGCGTTCACGCGCGGCGAGACGCGCGACAATCTTGTGCGCCGAATGATGAAGGATCAGGACGCGCTGCTTGATGCGATCTGGGATGACCGCGCCATGGAGCTTCCTTTCTCGACGCCGGCTGAGGCGATTATCCTCGCCTCCATCGTTGAAAAGGAAACCGGCGTTGCTGAGGAGCGCCCGCGCATCGCTTCAGTTTTTGTAAACCGCCTCAAAAAGGGGATGCGGCTCGAGAGCGATCCGACGATCATCTATGGCCTGACCCAGGGCGAGCCTCTTGGCCGTGGTTTGCGCCTGAGCGAGCTGCGCGGGGAAACGCCTTATAATACTTATGTCATTCGCGGTTTGCCGCCGACGCCGATCGCCAATCCGGGCAAGGCGTCGATCGAAGCGGTCCTCAATCCGGCGGATACGGACGATCTCTTTTTTGTCGCCGATGGCACCGGCGGGCATGTGTTTGCGCCGACCTTGCGTGAACACAACGCCAATGTCGCCAAATGGCGGAGCATTGAACGCCAGCGCGCCGCCCAAGGTGGAAAATAACAACGAGCGGCCAAACCCGGGCCGCACATAAAGGAAAGCAATTGACCGGAAATATTTCTTCCATGACCGGCTTCGCCCGGATTGAAGGCGCTCATGACGGCTGGCGCTATATCTGGGAAGTGCGTTCGGTCAATGGGCGCGGCCTTGAATGGCGCGCGCGATTGCCCTCCGGATTTGACGCGCTTGATCCTGAGATGCGCAAGCTCGCGAAACAGAAACTGGCGCGCGGTACGCTCAATATCGGGCTTACTCTCAACAAAGACGGCCAGGACGCCGGCTACGCGATTAATGAGGCGATGCTCGACAACGCTGTCGCCATGATCGAGAAAATCCGCTTGCGGATTGAATGCGCCCCGCCCCAGGCCGAAGGTTTGCTGGCGCTCAGAGGCGTTATCGAACAGGCGGAAGATGAGATGAGCGAAGAGACGCGCGAAGCGCTCTGCGCCGCGCTGATGGCGTCCTTCGCGCAGGCGCTTGACGGCCTTGCCGATGCGCGCCGCAAGGAAGGTGTCGCCATGGGCGAGGTGCTCGCGGGACAATTCGACACCATCGAGAAATTGACCGCCGCCGCCGCCGCGAACGCCGCCGCCATGCCCGCCGCCATCCGCGACCGCATATCCGCGCAGCTCAAGGAACTGCTGGAGGGCGCCGTGCCCGAGGATCGCCTCGCGCAGGAGGCCTCGCTGCTCGCCATCAAGGCCGATGTCAGGGAGGAGCTGGACCGGCTTTCCTCTCATGTCGGCGCGGGCCGGGCGCTGCTGGCCAAATCGGGCCCTGTGGGCCGGGATCTCGATTTTCTGACCCAGGAGCTCAATCGTGAGGCCAATACGCTCTGCTCCAAGGCGCAGGATATGGAGCTGAAGCGCATCGGCCTTGACCTCAAGCGCGTGATCGATCAGGTCCGGGAGCAAGTTCAGAATATCGAATAGGGAAGACGAGATGATCGGCGGCGACCTCAAAGTGGCCCGCAGAGGCCTGATGTTTATCCTGTCGAGCCCGTCGGGCGCCGGGAAAACGACGCTGGCGGAACGGCTCTTGACCAAGGACGGCGAAATGGTCTTGTCGATCTCGGCCACGACGCGCCAGCGGCGCCCCGGGGAGGCGCATGGCAAGGATTATTTCTTCGTTTCAGAAGACGAATTCAAACGCATGCGCGACAATGGCGAGTTCATGGAATGGGCGAATGTCTTCGGCCATTATTACGGGACGCCGCGCTCGCTCGTTGAGGATACGCTTCGTCAGGGCAAGGATGTTCTGTTCGATATCGACTGGCAGGGTGCGCAACAGCTGGACGAGGTCGCGGGCGAGGACGTGGTCAAGGTCTTCATCCTGCCGCCCTCGCGCGAAGAACTGGAGCGGCGTTTGCGCCAGCGCGCGCAAGATCCAGAAGACGTCGTACAAAAACGCATGGCCAAGGCCGACGCCGAAATGTCCCACTGGGCCGAATATGACTATGTCATCGTCAATTACGACCTGAATGAGTCAGAAGAGTTGCTACGCTCCATCCTCTTCGCCGAACGATTGAAACGCCGCCGTCAGGTTGGTCTCGCCGCCATCGTCAAAGAGATGATCGGCGAGGGTTGAGGGCCTATTCTTCGCTTTCTTCGTCCTGCGGCGTAAACGCGACGGTCGTCGCTCTGATTTTCCACTGACCATCAACTTTGATCAGATAGTCCGTGCCGGCATAATAAACAGTGCGCGGAGAGCCGTCCGGATTGCGCAATTCTTCTGTCGCATTGAAGCGCGCGAACGCCGTATTCCCGGTCACGGTGATGTCAGCGAACTGCGCAGTGTAAGAAATGACTTTAGCGCCTTGGCCGATAAAGTTGCGCACGCTTTCCATATGTTCAGGTTTTTGCCTTACCGAGGGGTGTCCGGCGAACCAGACCGTCCACTCTTCATGAAACTTGTCTTCCCAGTTCTCGAAATCGGTCTCGATATTCATCGGGCCGTTCTTAAGCAGGTCGACAATCGCCTGTTGTTCCGGTGTCCATTCTTGCTTCTCCTGCGCCAATGAGGAAGAGCAAAATAGTATCGTTGCAGCCAATAGGGCGAGAATACGCATGGTTTCGTAGACTTGTTGAAGTTATTGGACGGGCGTGTATTCCAGTTCGAAATACGGGCTCCAGGATGCGCCCCCATCCGGGGTCATCAGGATATCGAATTTTTTGACCGGGTCATTCAGCGTCCACTGCAACATGAAATGAAGCCGGTCGCCGTCTTCGCCCATAGGAAAGTAACTGTCGGAGCGAAGGTTCGTGACGCTCAAAACCCCTTCGCTATTAAAACGCCCTTCATAAACATCCAGAAGGCCGAAAGTGTCATCCAGCACGCTGACGCGATAGACTTTCCGATATGGATCGTAGCTGAAGGTGGTGAGCAAGGTGACGGGCTTTTCCATGCCCATATCGACCTCAACTGTCTCCTCAAGGCCAAATCCGTTCAGGATATACGCACTCTTTGCAATGCTTTGTGGAAGCGGCGTCTCGCCTTCTTGCGAATGTCGAACGCCGGTGACGGCAAAGCTTCCTTCAAGAGGCGCAAGCCGTTGCATGGCGGCTTTGTGAGCGTCCTGGGAAGCGTCCTGAGCCAATGTCGGCGTCGCTGTGACGGCGCCCAAGGCGAGCCCCAAAGACCACAAGGCGCCGCGTAGCCATCTAGATGCTGACAGGTATGACATAAGATCCCCGCTAATGTTTTTCTGGTTCTCAAGGCTTGGTCATAATGCGCCGGATCGCCTTTGAGGACCGTCAGACGCAACGCCTTAACCTGAAAAGAGAGCGGTTTATCTATATTCAGCGCCGATGGCCTTTGTGCACCTCTTGGAGACTCAAAACGCGCCTCTCTTTCGAAAGGCGCGTTTTTTTAGTCCAAATTGTCGGCAAGCAGCGCTTACTTGAACACCACTTTCGCGATTTCATAGGACCGCGCGCCGCCGGGAGCCGCGACCTCGACGCTGGCGCCTTGCTCCTTGCCAATCAGGGCGCGGGCGATGGGCGAAGAAACGGAGATGCGGCGCTGTTTTACGTCAGCTTCAAGATCGCCGACGATCTGCCAGATCTTTTCTTCCTCGGTGTCCTCATCAATGAGAGTGACGATGGCGCCGAACTTGACGCTGTTGCCGTCGAGCTTCGACACGTCGATCACCTCGGCGCGGGTGTATTTGTCTTCCAGATCGAGAATCTGTGATTCAATCCAGCCTTGTCGCTCTTTCGCGGCGTGATATTCGGCGTTCTCGGAGAGGTCGCCATGGGCGCGGGCCTCGGCGATCGCCTGGATCACGGCCGGGCGTTCTTCATTCTTCAGTTTTTTCAGGTCGGCTTCCAGTTTCTGGTAGCCGCCAAGGGTCATGGGAAATTTTTCCATCTCAGGCCCTTTCTCTCCTTATATGCGGGCGAACCCGGATTGGCTCGCCGTGGTCGGTCCTCTTGACCGTAAAACGAAAAAAATAGCGCGGCCGGGCGGTTTTCGCCGGGCCGTCGCTTATTTTCGAGCCGGTTATCTAAGCCTACTTTGCGCGAAATTCAAGAGGATTCGCGTCGAAACCGCCTTAACTTGTTGAAATTTAATAGTTTTTCTATATGGCGGCGAAGTAGGCCTGCAGCGGGGCGACCTCGAGGCTGCCCTTGCGCATGGCCTCAATAGCGCGGACGGCGGCCCGCGCCCCGGCGGCGGTGGTGATGCAGGGGATCTTCTGGGTCAGCGCGGTTGTGCGGATCGAGCGTGAATCCTTCACCGACTGAGCGCCCTCAGTGGTGTTGAAGACCATATGGACTTCGCCGTTTTTGAGGGCGTCGACGATATGCGGGCGCCCTTCGAGCACCTTGTTGACCTTGGCGACGTCAAGCCCTTGCGCTTTCAGATAATCCGCCGTGCCGCCAGTGGCGATGATCGTGAAGCCCATATCGAGGAGCTTGCGCGAGGCGTTGACCATCTGGGCCTTGTCGGAATCTTTTAGCGAGACGAACACGCAGCCCTTCATGGGAATGCGCGCGCCGGCGGCGATCAGGCTTTTGGCCCGCGCCTTGTCGAAATTAACATCGATGCCCATGACTTCGCCGGTAGAGCGCATCTCCGGTCCGAGCACCGTATCGACGCCGGGGAAGCGCGCGAAGGGGAAGACAACTTCCTTGACGGCCACATGGGTGAATTCCGGCCATTTGAGATCAAGATCCCTGATCTTGGCGCCGGCCATCACTTTCGCGGCGATCCGCGCCACGGGCATGCCAACGGCCTTGGCGACAAAAGGCACGGTTCGCGAGGCGCGCGGGTTCACCTCAAGAAGATAGATCACATCATCCTTGATGGCGTATTGCACATTCATCAGGCCGACGACGCCGAGCTCGAGCGCCATGCGCGTGGTCTGTTTTTTCAGCGCATCAATCGTTGCGTCCGACAAGGTGTAAGGCGGCAATGAGCAGGCGCTGTCGCCGGAATGAACCCCGGCCTCTTCGATATGCTCCATCACGCCGGCGATGAAGACATCCTCTCCGTCGCAAATAGCGTCGACATCAACTTCGACCGCGTTTTGCAGATAGTGATCGAGAAGAAGCGGTTCGTCTTCATTGATTTCAATCTGGGCTGTCGCGAGATAGTGGGCGAGGGCGGTCTTGTCCCGGACAATCTCCATGGCGCGCCCGCCAAGCACATAGGAGGGCCGTGTGACGAGAGGATAGCCAACCTCTTCGGCCGCTTTCGCCGCCGCCTCGCGCGACGGCGCGGTGGCGTTTTTCGGCTGCACCATGGCGAGTTTTTGAACGAGCTTCTGGAAGCGCTCGCGGTCTTCGGCGAGGTCAATGGCGTCATAGGGGGTGCCGAGGAGCGGCACGCCTTCATCTTCGAGAATCCCGGCGAGTTTTAGCGGCGTCTGTCCGCCATATTGAACGATGACGCCGAGAAGCTCGCCATTTTCCCTTTCCTTGGCGATGATTTCCAAAACATCTTCGGCGGTGAGCGGTTCGAAATAAAGACGGTCCGATGTGTCGTAATCGGTGGAAACCGTTTCAGGATTGCAATTCACCATGATCGACTCAACGCCGATATCCGCGAGCGCGAAGGCGGCGTGACAGCAGCAATAATCGAACTCGATGCCCTGGCCGATGCGGTTCGGTCCGCCGCCGAGAATGATGACTTTTTTCCGGTCCGACGGATTTGACTCACAGGCCGGGACGCCGGCGAAAGACGGTTCGTAGGCGGAGTACATGTAAGGCGTCTTGGCGGCGAATTCCGCAGCGCAAGTATCGATGCGCTTGAAGACGGGATGGACGTTGCGCGCGCGCCTGTGTTCGCGGACGTCCTTTTCCGTTCCTTCGGCAAGGTCGGCGAGACGCTTGTCGGAAAAGCCCATGGCCTTTATCCGGCGCAGGGCTTCGGCCTCATCCGGCAGGCCGTCGCGCGCGATCTGTTTTTCGGTTTCAATGATTTCCGCGATCTGTTCGAGGAACCATGGATCATATTGGGTGATGGAACGGATTTGCTCCAACGGCAATTCATGGCGGAAAGCCTGCGCGGTGACCCGCAGCCGGTCCGGTGTCGGCGCCGCAAGAGCTGCGCGAAAGGCGTTGGCGTCATCGCCTTCGCCAAGGCCGGGGATTTCGATGGGATCGAGGCCGCACAACCCTGTTTCGAGAGAGCGCAACGCCTTTTGCATGGACTCACCGAATGACCGGCCGATAGCCATGGCTTCGCCGACCGATTTCATGGCCGTCGACAGCGTCGCCTCGGCGCCCGGAAATTTCTCGAACGCAAAGCGCGGAATTTTGGTGACGACGTAATCGATGGTTGGCTCAAACGCCGCCGGCGTCGCGCCGGTGATGTCATTGTCGAGCTCGTCGAGTGTGTAGCCGACGGCAAGTTTCGCCGCGATGCGCGCAATAGGAAAGCCCGTCGCTTTCGATGCCAGCGCGGAAGAGCGTGATACGCGCGGGTTCATTTCAATGACGACGAGGCGGCCATTGTCCGGATTGACGGCGAACTGCACATTCGAGCCGCCGGTCTCGACGCCAATCTCGCGCATCACCGCGATGGAGGCGTTGCGCATGATCTGGAATTCTTTGTCGGTAAGCGTCATCGCGGGCGCGACCGTGATCGAGTCGCCCGTGTGAACGCCCATGGGATCGACGTTTTCGATGGAGCAAACGATGATGCAGTTGTCCGCCTTGTCGCGCACAACCTCCATCTCGAACTCTTTCCAGCCGAGCAGGCTTTCATCGATCAGCACCTGACCGACTGGCGAGGCTTCGATGCCGGTGCGGACATAATGTTCGAACTCTTCGCGGTTGTACGCGACGCCGCCGCCCGTGCCGCCAAGCGTGAAGGCAGGGCGAATGATGGCGGGCAGGCCAATTTCCTCGAGAAATTGCATGGCGTTGGCGACGCCGGACACCCGGTCATAGCCGATGATCTTGCCATCATCATTTTTGATCGCGGGACAGGCGGCGATAACCGAGCGCGGATTTTCAAGGCCGATCTTTTCCATGGCGACACGGAATTTCTCGCGGTCCTCGGCTTTTTCGATGACGTCGGCGCGCGCGCCGATCATTTCCACATTGTATTTTTCAAGAACGCCGGCTTCTTCCAGGTCCAGCGCGCAGTTCAGCGCCGTCTGACCGCCCATGGTGGGCAGGAGCGCATCAGGGCGTTCCTTGGCGATGACCTTTTCCACAAATTCCGGAGTGATCGGCTCGATATAGGTTGCATCGGCGAGCTCCGGGTCGGTCATGATCGTCGCCGGGTTCGAATTCACGAGAATGACGCGGAAGCCTTCCTCTTTGAGCGCCTTTACCGCCTGCACCCCGGAGTAATCGAACTCACAAGCCTGGCCGATAACGATAGGCCCGGCGCCGATAATGAGGATGGAGGAAATGTCGGTCCGCTTCGGCATACGTTACTCGCGCGCAACCCCGCGCCTTGCGAGCAGAACCGGAGCGGCCGCTCGCGCACGGGAAATGGAATCAATTGTCGGTTAAAGCGGTGTCTTAGGGGAAGGCGGGGCCAAGGGGAAGGGCGTCGCGCCAGCGAAAGGCGATATTCTCCAAGAAAATTTCACCGATTTTGAACCGTCCCCGCGATGAGGGCGACATGGTCCGGAAAGCCGGATGGAGCTGACATGGACGATAAACTGGGAGAGGCGGCGCAGAGGCTAATGGGCATGTCGGACGCCGTCTGGATGCGCCACGCCAACCCGCTGAGTGGATGGACGCGAATGGCGACGACGCCTTTGCTTTTTTGGGCGATCTGGAGCCATGTCTGGATCGGGTGGAAGGCGCTGGCGCCGATCGCGCTGCTGGCGGCCTGGCTTTGGCTCAATCCCCGGATTTTCCCTAAGCCGAAACAGGTGACCGCATGGATGACCAAGGTCGTTCTGGGCGAGCGGGTTTGGCTCAACCGTCGCGAAGTCCCGATTCCAGTGGGTTTCTCGCGTGTGGCGGCTGTGACCACCTGGCTCTCCGCCGGCATGGCGTTGCTGGCGGTTGCCGGGTTCGTCATCCAGAATTTCTGGCTGGCCTTTCTCGCCTGGCATTTCGCCGCATTCGCGAAAATCTGGTTTGCCGATCGTATGGCCTGGCTGTGAGACGTGATGAAGGATAAGGACCCGCTTTATTCCAATTGGCGGGAGGAGCTGACCGGCGCTTGACATAACACCAAAAGGTTTCATATAAAGAGAAACCAAAAGGTTTTATATAGAGGCCGATCAAATGCCTGCTTCTCACCAGGACCAGCCCGTATTCCGCGCGCTCGCGGATCCGACGCGCCGGGCTATCATCGCCATGCTGTCTGACGGTCCCCGGCCAATCGCCGACATCGCCGCAGAGTTCGACATGACGCGTCCCGCCATCGCGAAGCATCTCGCCATCCTGAAAGAAGGCGGGGTGATCTCTGTCGAGGCGCAGGGCCGCGAGCGCATCAACCGCCTTAACCCCCAAGCCCTCAAAACCGCCGCCGACTGGCTCAACACATTTGACCGCTTCTGGGATGACCGGCTGGCTGCCCTCAAATCTCTCGTGGAGACATCGTAATGAGCATGAAAATCGTCAAAACGCTTTTTCTGAAAGCCCCGCCCGAGCATGTGTGGAAATTCTTGACGGAGGCCGACCAACTCGCGCTCTGGTTTCACCGCGGCGCGGCCGATCTCGAGGAAGGCGGCGATTACGCCCTTCTGACGAATACATATGGCAAGGATGGCGAGAAGTTGTGCTGGGGCAAAGTGCTCGAAATTAAAAAGCCCGAACGACTCGTCCACACCTTCACGCATAACCATCTCAAAGGCGTTGAAACCACCTGCACCTGGACGCTGGAAGCGGTGAAAGGCGGCACGATCCTGACCCTCGTCCATGATGGTTGGGAGAAGTTCGAGGACGATCCCTTCGGCATGGGCGCGAACCACGACAGCGGCTGGGACGAGCATTTCAGCCGTCTGAGGCGGGTGGCGAGCTAAGGTCAATCTAACAAAAGTTTTATCTCTCGCCTGGCGTTCCCGGGGGCGGCGCATGCTATGTATGTCGCCATAAATCAACGGGGGATGCTGGGAGGTTTAGATGAAGCTTGCAAAAGCTGCGGCGGCGCTTTGCGCACTTGTTTCCCCCGCTTTCGCTGCGGAAACTGTCGATATTCGTGAATGGAAAGTCCCATATGAAGAGTCGCGCCCGCGCGATCCGTATGCGGAGAGCGCCAGTTCAGTCTGGTTTGTCGGACAGCGCACCGGCTATCTCGCCAATCTCAACACGCAGTCAGGCGACATCTATAAGTTCGATCTGAAAGAAGGGTCGGGCCCGCACAATCTGATTGTCGGCTCTGACGGGATCGTCTGGTATGCGGGCAATCGCAACGCGCTGATCGGGCGTTTTGATCCCACGACGAAAGAGATCGAAGAAATCGCCATGCCGGACAGTGCTGCGCGCGATCCGCATACGCTTATTTTCGACGAGGGTGAGAAAAACATCTGGTTCACGGTGCAGGGCGGCAACTTTCTGGGGCGGTTAAATATTGAGACCCGCGAAGTTGACTTGATTGCGTCAAAGACTGAACGCTCGAGGCCCTATGGGATCAAAATGGCGCCGGACGGATCGGTCTGGGCGGTGCTGTTTGGGACGAATAAGCTGGCGCATGTCAATCCGGAGACGCTTGAGCTGACCGAGATCGACTTGCCGCGCGAAGAAACACGTCCGCGCCGTGTGGAAGTGACCGCCGACGGGCGCGTCTGGTACGGCGATTACGCCAAGGGCGTGCTTGGCGTTTATAATCCGAAGACGAAAAAGGTCGATGAATGGGCGATGCCGCAAGGAGAGGGCGCGCGTCCCTATGGCATGGCGTCCGACGACAAGGGCCGCATCTGGATGGTCGCCACCGGTGTTGAGCCAAATGTCTTCACCGGGTTTGATCCGGAGACGGAAGAATTCTTCTCGGAAACGAATGTGCCGTCAGGCGGCGGCGCCATCCGGCATATGCATTTCCATGCGCCCACAGGCGCAGTATGGTTTGGCGCGGATTCGAATTATGTGGGCCGCGCCATTGTCGATCCGCCGGTCACAGACTGAAGAAGGATACAGCTCATGAAACCGGTTGGAATTCTTGCGGGTTTTCTCATGATGTGGGGCGCCGCAGGGGCCTATCCTGAAGGGGCGCCCTGGGGCGCCGCTGAACTTGACGGCGCCGAAACCTGTTCGACCTGTCATTTCGATTCTGAGGTGGAAAAGGATTCCGGTCTGATCACACTGGACGGATTGCCGGAGCGGGTGATGCTGGGTGAGACCTACAAGCTATCGCTCCAGTTCGCGCCGAGCGGCGCTGCGGTCGCCGGCTTTATGCTGACCGCGAGCGCTGGCGCTTTTCATCATGCGAAGAAGGGTACGGAAGCCAACGAACAGGATGTGCGTTCGACGGCGCCGGTCCCGGCGCAAGACGGCGCAAGCTGGACGGTGGTCTGGACGGCGCCGGAAGAAGCTGACGGAGAGATCTTGTTTTTCGCCGCTATTAACGGCGCCAATAACGACATGTCGTCTTTTGGCGACCATATTTATTTCAGGACTTTTGCGGTCAGACCTGGCGAGTAACAGAACTTACTGCCAGCGCTTGGACAATTTCTGATCCATCTCGTTCGCCGGTTTCGTCTCGGCGCCGCCATAACCGGTGACGCTGTCCGCAACAAAGGGATTTGACTGGCGTTCGCGCGCGAAGGTCGACACCTGTCCGTGACCGGGGACGAACTGCACATCGCCGAGCGGCCAGAGCTTTTGTGTGATGGATGAGATCAGCGTGTCGTGATCGCCGCGCGGAAAGTCCGTGCGCCCGATGGAGCCTGCGAACAGAACATCGCCGACAAAGGCGATATTTGCATCCTTGTTATAGAGCACCACATGGCCCGGGGTGTGGCCGGGCGTATAGACGACGTCGAATTTGGTTCCGTCGAGCTCCAGTTCATCGCCGTCATTGAGCCATTTGTCTGGCGTGCAGTTCTCGCCCATGCCGGGATGACCGTATTTGGCCCAGTGATCGGCGATCTCGTCGAGCCAGAATGTGTCTTCCTTGTGCGGACCGATAATCGGGGCGCCGGTCGCGCGTTTCAGCGCCATGGCGCCGCCCGCATGGTCGAGATGGCCGTGCGTGATCCAGATCTGTTCGATCTCGGCGTCGAACTCTTTCGCCGCCTGCAGGATTTTCTCCGGCTCGCCGCCCGGATCGACAACCGCCGCCTTGCCGTTGGCGGCGCGGATGATGGAGCAGTTTTGCTGGAACGGCGTCACGGGCACGATGCGAACGGTGAAGGGCGGTTTGGCTTGTGTCTGGCTCATGAACCATACCTAAACGCGGGGAGGCCAAGTTGCCAAGCTCAAAGGGTGATTGATTTCAGCGTCACCAGCGCCGTCGCGACCATGACGCGTTTGTCGCCGGTTTCCGCATAGACGTCCGACCGGATGACGCCTATCGAGGCGCCGCGGGAGAGAGCGGTCGCTTCGGCGACCAGCATGTCGCCCTGCGCCGGTTTCATGAAATTGATCTTGAGCTCGATGGAAAGGCACGCCTTGCCCTCGGGGAGGACGGATGCATAACACGCGCCGGCGGCGTGGTCGGCAAGGCCGGTGACGACGCCCGCATGGACATAGCCCATGAATTGCACCAGCTCTTCCTTGGGCGCAACTTCAAGGGCGACAAAGCCCTCCTTGAAGTCACGAACATGAAAACCGGCCTCTTTGGTGAAGCCGCGGGCGGCGGTGAGTTGTTCAAATGTATCTTTGAGATCACTGCGCATAAGCGGAGGCTAGCGGGCCCTTGAGCCTCGCGCCAGCGGCTTGCGCAGTTGGGTCGCGCCGTCGTCAGGCTGGTTTTTTCCGGACCAGATAGCGATAGACGCCAAGCAGGTTAATGCCCGTCAGCGCGATATTGGTGACAAGAAGGCCATGGTCACTCTCGATCGCCGCAAAGCCGATCCACAAGAGCGACGAGATTGTGAAAATGACAAAGGCGATGCCGGTCGCCTTCTGGCTGATATGGGCGGCGATGGTGCTGGCGGCGACGATGGTCAACAGCGTCGCCGTCCATTGTAGAAAAGCATTCACGATCGCTTACGCCGCTTTCAGTTCATCTTCGTCGAGAGGCATGATGGCGGCGAGCACGACCTTTTTGCGTGCGTCGAAGCGCTTGCCCATGAGCTCTGCCTGTTCTTCAGACAAAAGCTTGCGCGCTTTCGGGAAGAACTCTTTTTCCTCCTCATCCATATGATGCTCAATGAGTTCGCAGAGCGCGCCAAACTTCACACCCCATTCATCGCTGCCGACAGGGAAGGTGTCGAGTTCTTCAAGAAGACCGTTGGCGACATGATGTTCGTTGAGCGCCTCATAGGAGTCGTCACTCATTTTCGTGTCGTCGCGGAGGTAGGAATAGAACACGGCCTCCTCGACTTTGTGGTGCGCCCACATGTCGAGCTTGAATTCATCAAAGAGCTTGTGGCGCGTTTTTTCCGCGCGTGCGCTTGTCTCTTTCAGTTTCTCCATGACCTCGCGGGCGTGGTCATGGTCCTGTTTGATGCGGTCGTAGATATTCACGGTGTCCTCCGAGCTGGGTCAGGCAGGAAACACCGAAAGGAAGAGTTGGTTCCGTCGCGGGGCTTACGCCGCCTGCTTCAGCCCCTCAACGAACCGCCGGAAAATATAGAAGCTGTCTTCCGGACCGGGGGAGGCTTCAGGGTGGTACTGCACCGAGAAAGCAGGCGCGTTTTTCAGCGCGATGCCGGTGTTGGTCCCGTCGAAGAGCGAGATATGGGTTTCCTCCACATTGTCGGGGAGGTTGTCGCCATCGACGGTGAAGCCGTGATTCATGGAGACGATTTCGACCTTGCCTGTAGACAGATCCTTCACCGGATGGTTTGCGCCGTGATGGCCTTGGGGCATCTTTTTGGTTTTGGCGCCGGCGGCGAGCGCCAGCATCTGGTGCCCGAGACAAATGCCGAGGATCGGCACTTGCGCTTCTATCAGCTTACGGATCACCGGCACGGAATATTCGCCTGTCGCCGCGGGGTCGCCCGGTCCGTTCGACAGAACAACGCCGGCGGGATTTTTTTCCATGATGTCTTCAAAGCTGGCTTTCGCCGGCACGACGCTGACGCGGCAGCCTTCGCTTGCAAGGCGGCGCAGGATGTTGCGCTTCACGCCATAGTCGATGACGACAATATGCGGACCTGAGCCGTCATGGGCGAGGTAGCCCTTGCTCCACTCCCAGCCTTTTTCATCCGACGCATATCCTTGTGTGGGGCTGACATCTTTTGCGAGGTCGCGGCCCTCAAGCCCGGCCCATTCCGCCGCGCGTTGTTTCATGCCGTCAATATCGAACTGGCCGGAAGGCGAGTGGGCGATGACGCCATGGGGCATGCCGGCTTCGCGGATGCGTGCGGTCAATGCGCGGGTGTCGACCCCGGCGATGCCGATGACGCCGCGGCGGCGCATCCAGGCCGACAGGTCGAGCTGCGCGCGGTAATTGGACGGGCTCGTCGCCATGGCGCGGAAGATCGCGCCGCGGGCGGCCGCCGCCGACGCCGGAGAGGCGTTTTCGACATCCTCGGCGTTCACCCCGACATTCCCGATATGGGGGAAGGTGAAGGTCACGATCTGGCCCGCATAGGAGGGGTCGGTCAGGATTTCCTGATAGCCGGTCATGGCGGTGTTGAAGCAGACTTCGGCCACCGCCTCTCCCACAGCGCCAAGTCCCTGGCCGTAAGTTACTGTTCCGTCAGCTAAAACCAGGGCTGCGGTGGGGCGGTCGGAGGGTGCTTGACTAATTTTCATGGATAATTATCTGTTCGCGGCCTTGTTGCATTGCAAGATTGCGCGGCGGCGCTGGCGATTAGCGGCGCCTACCGCGCGCAAATTGCGCCGGAAGCTAGGCGAAGGGACCGCAAGGGTCAATAACGGATAAACCAAGGATTATCCAAAAAAAACAATTACTTATCGTGGGGCTACAATCGGCGGCGCGGATTTTGAATCTGCTGGCGGGCCGGCAATGGAGAATCAGATGCTCAGAGAGCAAATCGACACGACCTTAAAGACCGCGATGAAGGCGGGCGACGCCAAGCTTCGGGTCGCGACTCTGCGGCTCATCAACGCCGCCATCAAGGACCGGGATATTGCCGCCCGTTCGGAGGACCGCTGCGACGGCGCCACGGAGGAGGAAATCCTCGCGATCCTGACCAAGATGGTGAAGCAGCGCGAGGAAAGCGCCGCCGCCTTTGAAAATGGCGGGCGTCCCGATCTCGCCGAAAAAGAGCGCAGTGAAATTGAGGTTATTCGCGAGTTCTTGCCACGTCAGCTCTCCGAAGATGAAATTCAGTCCGCCGTCGCCGATGTCATCAAGGAATATGATGCAAGCGGATTGAAAGACATGGGCAAATGCATGAGCGCGCTTAAAGAGCGGTATAATGGCTCTATGGATTTCGGCCGCGCGGGCAAACTCATGAAAGAGAAACTGACCTCGGCCGCCTAAAGTTCGCTCAAGGCTTTTGCGAGGGACTCGGCGCTGTAGGGCTTGGTTGCAACCGGCGCGGCGGGAAGCCCTTCCGCGCTCAGTTTGTCCTCTCCATATCCCGTTGTGTAGATAAACGGCACGCCTTTGGCCGCGAGCGTTGTTGCGATGTCGAGGGCGCTTTCATCTCCGAGATTGATGTCGAGAATGGCGCAATCGAAATCGTGCTTGTCGATGGCGGTGAGCGCCGCCTTGACCGTTGATGTCAGGATAACTTGTTGCGCACCAAGTTCGGTGAGAATGCTCTCCGCCTCCATCGCGACGATGACATTGTCTTCGACGATCAGCGCGCGGCCCTTTATAGAATTTCCGGTCGCAGGCGGCGCTTGACGCGGCGCCGCCTTTGGGGAGGGAGTCTTGAAAGCGGCGACGTACTTCAAGGGCAAGGCGAATGACGCTCGCACGCCGTCACGGGCGTAATCGATATTCGCTTCGCCTTTCAGATCGTAAGGCACTGTGCGTTCTATAATCGTGGAGCCAAAGCCGCGCCGCGTTGGTTTTTTTACTTTGGGGCCGTTTTGTTCGCGCCAGTTGATTTCGAGGCTGTCGGACTTTTCTTCAAGCGTGACGAGCACTTCGCCCTTCCGGTCCGAGAGCGCGCCGTGCTTTGCCGAATTGGTGATGAGTTCGTGAACAACCAGCGCCATGGTGGTGAATGCGGCCGGATAGAGCATGGCGTCAGGGCCGGAAATCCGCACTCTCGTTTCTTTGTCGCTGAGATAGGCTGACGCCTCAGTCTCAATTAATTTGTAGAGGGAGGCGGGGCTCCAGTTTTCTTTGGTAATCTGGTCATGAGCCATGGCCAGCGATTCAATCCGGGCGCCGACAATATCGGCGAAGGTTTCAACCGAGGCTGATTGATCGCGAGACTGGTTCACCAGACCCTTGATCAGGTTCAAGATGTTGCGCACTCGGTGATTGAGCTCCGCGATCAGCAAAGTTTGTTGCTGCTCTGCTTTTTCGCGATCCTCGCGCGCGGCTTCGGTAAGACGCAGCACCACCTCAAGCAGGGTGATGCGCATGGCGTCTGCGGCGTCCAGTTCTCCGCTAGTCCACGGCGCGCTTTGGCCGCGGACTTCTTCCTGCCATAACTCGAAACTCTTGCGCGGGGTCAGGCGCGCACCGTTGGGACCAAGCTCCGCCGGTTTGACCGGATTGCCGGCCCAGTTCACCGTGCGAACAAGCTCCTTGCGGAACAAAATGATATAGTCGCGCGGATCGCGCGAAACAGGCAGGGCCAACACACCAGCAGCGGTTGCGGCAAGGTGCTTTCCGGGTTCATGACTTTCACCGAGCCGGTCCGTCGCGAATATACGCGCCGGCGCCTCGGCGTTCAGAAATTGCGCCAGCCGCCGGATGTCGTCGTCAGCCGGTGTTTCGCCAACAGTCAGGATTTCCGCGCCGATCACTGCGGCGGCGCCGTCATGAGGAATCACTTCCTGAAAAGATTGACTCACCTCCTGGAAATTGCCGGCGAGTGAGGCTTCGCCCGCGAATTGCATCATGAGTTTGGTGTGGATGGCCCGCGCCTTTTGATTATAAGCGCGTTGAACTTCTGCGGTGTGTTGTGACAAAACTGCGGAAAAAAGTTCACCGAACAGCTCGGCGCCGGTTCGCACATTCTGAGGCAGCACTTTCGCTGACATGTGATGGCAGGCGAACAGGCCCCAGAGTTTTCCGTCCTGCAGGATTGAAATCGACAGTGAGGCGCCGACACCGATATTTTTCAGATATTCAATATGGATGGGCGATACGGACCGCAACAGGCTGAGTGAAAGATCCAGCGGTTCGTCATTGGCGCCGGGCGTCGGAGCAATTGGCACAGGCGCTGCGTTGACGTCTGAAATAATGCGCAACAGGTTGCGGCAATAGAGCGTGCGCGCCTGACGGGGGATGTCCGAGGCGGGATAATTGAGACCCAGATAGGGTTCAAGATCGGGGCGGGCGCTTTCCGCAATCACTGCGCCGTGACCGTCCGGACTGAAGCGGTAAACCATCACGCGATCGAATTCGAGATAACGCCGAAGCTCCGCCGCGGCCGCCATGCTTGCGCTTTCTATTGTATCTGAAAACTTGACGGCGTCGGCCATGTTGCGGATTTGTGCGATGCGGTGGGCTGCGCTGTCATCCGCGGGTTCGGCTTCAATGATGATTGTGTTCTCGCCAGACCGGTGCGCAGCGACATCATAGTCGCCGGCTTTGTCGGAGAGTTTTATCGCCCGCAGGCGTTGAACGCTATCCGGCGTTTTCAAATCATCAAGACTGTTGCGAATCTGTTGGATCGCATTGTCTGTGAAGACACTGGTCAGTGGCGTTCCGATAACCGTCTCGAAACTGACGCCGAGAAAGTCGGCGAGGTTTTGCGATGCGTGCGTGACGATCCAGTCTGGCGAGACCGCCAGAAGAAAACCGAATTGCTGAATCGCACCGAGCTGATGAATCGGTTCGCGATCGCAATTGGTGAGATCAACCTGAAAACCGTCCTGATCAGACATGACGCTTTAACTGCGCTGCGATAGCGGCGTCACAAGCTGTTTCAAAAAGCGCAAAAGCCGCGAGTGCGCCGTTTAAAATCAGATTGCGGTTGAGAGAAATTTCTTCGAGGCCATTAAGGCCGCTGCAGAATGTCCGCCAGTCACCGAAAAGATTTTCGTGGTCGAGATAGACGCTGGAAAATCCGCTATCGGGGAATTTAGCGCGCCATTGCCGCGCGATCATTTTCGAGCCAAGGCGCGATCCCGCGAGTGTGTAAGCGGCGCCGGCGCACTCAGCGGCCGTTGTAAATCCCTCTATCAGGCCGGGCGTTGGCGCAGTCGCGCCAATGCGCTCAAGGTCAAGGGCTAACAGGGCGCTGACCTCAGTCGGGTTGAAATCACCGGCGAAAGGCAGCGATAGCTGCATACGGATTTGAGAGCACAGAGCAGGCGCCGCCAAGGCGTGCGCCGTCAGTAACTTCTGAAGCCCTGGGGCGCCTTCCTGAAGAAGTGCGCCGAAGGCAACGTCCGCCCGATCATGAGCTTTCTGTGTTCTTGATCGCAACCATTCACGCAAGGGCGCATGGTCCAACTCAACATCAATCATGAATGGCTTTACGCCCCGCAAATGAACTTGGCCTTTTCAGGCGGCAGCACCCCCATGCTTGTTCAAACTGCGAAGCTTTGCGTGTTCTGTCGTTAACATAGGTTAAGCTTGTCGCGATAACGGCGGCTGCCGGGCACGATTGCGCCGTTTTTCATGACAATCTTTACGTCACCTTCTCCGGTAGGTTCGATACGGGATATGTAATCGGCGTTCACAATCCAGGAGCGATGAACGCGCATGGCGTTGGCGCCCGCGTCGCCGAGCTGGCGTTCGATGGAGGCAAGCGTTGCGCGCGCCAGATGTTCCGCAGCCGGCGTTTTTACTTCTACATAGTTCGACGCAGACTTCGCCCAGATAACATCTGAGGCGTCGACGAAAATCGACCGTCCGCCGCATTTCAGGGTCAGGCGATGGGACTTCTTCGCATCTTCTCTGGCGGCGGCGAGCTCGCGCTGTTGCTGCGCCAGTTGGCGGCCGAAGGTGATGAAGAAGGCGATCAATGAGTAGGAAAGAACATCTTTGCGATACTCATAGATAAATTCGCGCAGGATATTATCGGTGAAAATATAAGACTCTCCGTAGAAGGCTAAAATCGCCAATTTTCGGATGGCCACCATTGCGCTGATATGAATCACGGAAAATGCGAAGCTCGCCATCGCGTGAACGGCAATGACATGCCGCCAGCTTCGTTCGCCTGGCGTCGCCAGGGTCACGGCTTTGGCGATCCCCCAGAAGAGGGCGATGATCACCGAGACGCTGGAAATTTCATAGATGGCGTATTTGAACGGATCGAGGTCCAGATTGAAGCGGGCGTTCTCCGTCAGTTGCGAAAGAATATCGACGATCAGGAAGGCGACAAAGAACGCCGTCACCCAGAAAAAGGTGAGCCGGTCGGCTTTGGCGTCGTCGCCGCGCGGATCGGCACTGAGGGAGGCGGGATTGCTGTTTTGCATCGGGCATTTCTATGCTGCGTTTGTGGCGCGCGGCAATCTGGACTCGCTGGGCATGGCGCAATTCCATCCCATGTCGCCGCCGTTCGTCCCTTAAAGACTGTTTTTCCGGCCGTTTATCACGCCGCGCCGCCGGGCGTGGCTTGCCGGTGGCGGGAATGAGCGGAGTGCGGCACGTCAGTTTCCGGAAAAAACCGGGAGCCCTGGATCATGGCAATTGCAGACACCTCAGGCGCGTTTACGGGCGCACATAGCCGCCGCTACGATCTCGACTGGCTGCGGGTCATCGCTTTCGGTCTTCTGATTTTTTACCATGTGGGCATGTTCTATGTGACGTGGGGCTGGCATGTGAAAAGCGTTTATGCCGGTCCCGCCGCTGAACCATTCATGCTGCTGGTCAATCCATGGCGGCTGGCGCTTCTTTTCTTCATTTCCGGCGTGGCGGTTCGCTTCGCCTCTGACAAGGCGATGGCCGCCCCCGGCGGAACCTTGCGCTTTGTGCGCTCCCGGCTTTACCGGCTTGGTCTGCCGATTATCCTCGGGATGGGTGTGATCGTCGCGCCGCAGGCCTATTACCAGTTGCGCCAGGCGGGGATCATCGATCCGGGCTATCTCGCCTTTTGGGGGAATTACCTGAAGGTCGAGCAGCTTTATCCAATCATTACACCCACATGGAATCATCTTTGGTATGTGGTCTATCTGCTCGTCTATATTCTGTTGATCGCCCCTTTGCTGCCCGCCATGCGCCGGCTTGCGAATGGTCCCGGCGCCCGGGTTCTCAATCTGGTCGCCGGCGGACCGGTGCGACTGCTTCTCCTGATTATTGTTCCTTTTGTGATTTATGAGATCACCCTCAGCCCGTATTTTCCGACAACGCATACGCTGATAGGTGACTGGGCGAACCATGCGCATCGGTTCACGATTTTCATGCTAGGTTACTTCGCGGCCAAGCATGATGGGTTCTGGAAATCGGTCGACAGGGCGTTGCCGCTGGCGGCGGTGTTTGCTGTCGGGATCTGGGCGATCGGCGCTTATGTGGACGCGCATGAAGAGGCGATCGCAGCATCGTGGGTGGCGCAGATTCCTTTTATTGGAATCGTCGAGACTGCGTTGAAAACGCTCTACGCATGGAGCTGCATCGTTGTGCTGTTTGCTCTTGCGCAACGGTTTTTGAACCGCCCGTCAAAAATGCTGACCTATCTTACGGGCGCTGTCTTCTGTTATTATATTCTGCATCAGACCATCATTGTTATAGCTGGCTATAACATAACAAAACTGCATCTCGGCGCATGGCCGGAATTTCTGTTGATTACCGTGATTACAATCAGCGGATGCGTAGGCGGATATGAAATTTTCCGCCGGATTCCACTGTTGAGGCCCTGGATTGGAATTAAACGCTAAGTATGCGGAATATTTTACGTGTCCTTGCCGTGCCGCAAAAATGACAGGCGTCATAATTGAAAAATTCCCTATTGAGGAACGTATTTCACTATCGACAAAACTTGCGGATTAGGCTCGTCTTGGCGTCTTAGGGGAAGAGAAAGCTGAGCGTCGATGAAAATCGCCATTGGGGGGGCGGGCATCGCGGGACTGGCTGCTGCGGCGTTCTTTGCGCGCTCAGGGCATAATGTTTCGGTTTACGACAAGGCGCCGCAACCGGCGCCTGTTGGCTCGGGTCTCATTATTCAGCCTACAGGACAGGCGGCGCTATCTGCGCTGGGGCTGCTCGACGACCTTGCGCAAAGCGGCGCCCGGCTGGAACGCCTTGACGGGCGGCTGGAAAGCGGACGCAAGGTGCTGGATGTGCGCTACGATGCGCTTGGGCTCGAAATATTCGGCTTGGCGGTTCACCGGTCGGTCTTGTTTGACCTTCTACATAAGGCTGCAGAGAAAGCCGGGGCTGTTTTTTCTTACGGGCAAGAAGTTGCAGGCGTTGAAGGTGAGAACGACGCCATGCGCCTGCGCTTTGCTGACGGGGAGCTTTCAGGCCCAGCGGCGCTCATTGTCGACGCGCTTGGGTTGCGCACGCCGTTTATCGAACGCGAAAATTGTTATCTCGACTATGGCGCGCTGTGGGCGAATACGCCTTTTCCATCGACGGGCGGATTTTCAGAACATGCGCTGGTTCAGCGTTATCGGGGCGCGAATGTTTCCGCGGGCGTGATGCCGATCGGAAGCCTTTGCGGCGAGCAGGAAAAGATGGCGGCGTTTTTCTGGACCTTGCGCCTAAAGAACTATGAAACCTGGCTGATGACGCCGCTGCCCCGATGGAAGGGTCAGGTGTTGAAACTCTGGCCAGAGGCGGGGCCCGTGCTGGATCACCTAACGTCCCATGAAGATTTTGTCCTCGCGCGATATGCGCATCACACAGCGCCGGAACCGGTAGAGGACCGTCTCGTCCATATTGGCGACGCGTGGCATGCGGCGAGCCCGCAATTGGGGCAGGGCGCCAATATGGCGTTGCTTGACGCATGGGCCTTGTCGAACGCGTTGAACGTTCATGGCGCGGTTGGTGCGGCGCTTGGCGAATTTGTAAAAACGCGCCATCGCCATGTGAAAATCTATCAGACAATCAGCGACCTCTTCACGCCGGTCTATCAGTCCGATGCGAGAATCCTGCCCGCCTTACGCGATAAACTCGCGGAGCCATTGTCGTCTTTCTGGTTCATACCGAAGCTTTTGGCGGCGATGGTGTCCGGAATCATCGGCGATCCCCTCAAGAATTTGCAATAAGCCCTGATTGTTGTTGAAAAGGCGCCGGTATAATAAACGAGGTTTCCGGTATGCGTTTTGCCCTTTGTTCATGCCTGATGTTTTTTGCATTCGCCTGCGCATCTCCTGATGAGACCGCTATGCCTTCGACTGAAGACATCCGCGAAAAAGCCAGTGAGCTGATGCGGCGCGAAGATGTGAAGGGCCTCGCGGTCGCCGTCATTGACGGTGAGAATGTGCGCGACGTGATGAGCTTCGGGTTCCGCAATGTAGAGCGAAAAGAATCGCTTGAAACCGACACGATCATGTATGGGGCCTCGCTGACCAAGGCGGCGTTCACTTATATGGTGCTGCAGCTCGTTGATGAAGGGCTTGTAGACCTTGACCGGCCGATTGCGGACTATCTCGATAAGCCCATTCCGGAATATGAGGGCTGGGAATCGCTTGAGGGCGACGAGGACTGGCGACTTGTAACGCCGCGCCATGTTTTTACGCATACAACAGGGCTTCACAATCTCCGCTATTTCGAACCGGACATGGATCTGAAGTTCCATTTCAAACCGGGCGAGGCTTACGCCTATTCCGGCGAAGGATTCTGGCTGGCTCAGCTTATGCTGGAAGAGGGGCTTGGCCTTAACGTGAAGGAAGAGATGCAGCGGCGTATGTTCGACCGCTTCGACATGCCGAAAACGTCGATGCAATGGCGCGAAGATTTTGCGGAAAACCTCGCTGACGGTTACGCCATGGACGGCTCATTCGAGCCCCATGACGAACGCAGCAATGTCGCCGCGGCCGGCTCCATGGATACGACCATTGCCGATCAGGCGAAGATGTGGCGCGGCATGCTCAACGGTGAAGGGCTGTCGAAGGAGATGCGCGCGGAATGGGTGCGCGGGCAATTTCCGATCCGCACCGCCCAGAAATTTCCCACCATTCAGAATTTTGACACGCATGATGACCGGGGCGAACCCATTGCGCTTTCCGCCGGACTCGGCGTTGAAAGCTGGAACGGGCCGAAGGGCGTCAATTTCGCCAAGGGCGGCCATAATGACTGGACCGGCAATATCGTCATCTGTCAGGAGGCGGAAAAACGCTGTCTCGTCCTCTTGTCAAACAGCGTCCGTGCGGAAATCATTTATCCGGAACTGATGAAATTCGTGCTCGGCGAGACTAACTATCCGTGGTGGTGGACCTATTCTGAGCTTCACGATCAGGAGTGACTGTGGCGCATGTCAGCATTAGATTTAGATAGCTAATGTGGCTCAGATCTAAGTATTTTGCCGCCGATAAATAGGAGCATTCTATCAACATAAAATTCGTCATCGACATACGCAAATGTCATGAAAACCGATGTCACGGATTCTCCAATCGGCTCGAAAGAGGAAACCCCGAAGCTCGTATTTACATTATTGAGGTCTACTTCGTGTGGGATAGGAAATACAAATGAGCCGAGATCGTCTGCCCCCGCTGTGGTCCCAAACTTGACGAGTATATGGGCTCCACCCCTTAAGTTTTTTGGATCGCCGCTGGCATTAACATCGCATGTTGAGCGGCAAGCATATCCAAATCTTGTAATGGCGGCCGGGGTCACACCAGTAACATCGAATTCCGCAGTAACGCTATTGGTAGGGCTGACTTTGGCCGCATATGCGCAGGGTGACGCTAAGAAGAGTGCTAACAGTCCGATTAGCGGGTGGGCGATATTCATAAAATTCTCCCGATTTAGCAACGATAGCCTCGCTACCTTCCGGGAAGACGTCAATATATTTCTTGCTTGGCAAATAGCGTGCTTGCCGAAACCCAGCAATATTTTGAGCTAAGCGTTCTCTTTCGCCCGTCTTTTCCGCAGATGTGGTTTCAGCGCGATTTTCCGCAGGCGGATGGATTTCGGCGTCACTTCAACCAGCTCGTCATCGCCGATATAGGCGATCGCCTGTTCCAGGGACATGCGGCGCGGCGGGGTGAGTTTCACCGCCTCGTCCTTGCCGGAGGCGCGCATATTGGTAAGCTGTTTGGCTTTTAAGGGATTGACGTCGAGATCGTCGGGTTTGGCGTTCTCACCGACAATCATACCCTCGTAGAGAACCTCACCGGGCGAGATGAACATGACTCCGCGTTCTTCGAGGTTCCAGATCGCGTAAGGGACCGCCGTGCCGTCGCCATTGGAAATCAGGACGCCATTGCGGCGGCCCTCTATGGCGCCTTTATGCGGCTGATGCTCAAGATAGGAGCGGTTCATGACGCCGGTGCCGCGCGTGTCGGTCAGGAACTCGCCATGATAGCCGATCAGCGCGCGCGACGGGGCGTGCATGACGAGGCGTGTCTTGCCGGCGCCCGCCGGCTTCATTTCCGCAAGCTCTGCTTTTTTCTGGGACAGTTTTTCGATGACGACGCCGGAATACTCATCATCGACGTCGATGACGATTTCTTCGATGGGCTCGAGCACTTGCCCGTTCTCATCGGTGCGCGTGACAACGCGCGGGCGCGAGACGGCGAGTTCGAAGCCTTCGCGGCGCATATTCTCGATCAGAACGCCAAGCTGTAGCTCACCGCGTCCGGCGACTTCGAAGCCGTCTTTTGTTTCCGTTTCGGTGACGGAGATCGCCACATCGCCTTCGGCCTGGCGCATCAGGCGCTCGCGGATGACGCGTGACTGGACCTTGTCGCCTTCGCGGCCGGCCAGCGGCGAATCGTTCGGCGCGATAGTGATGGAAAGCGTCGGCGGATCGATCGGCTGCGACGGCAGCGGTTCGGTCGTCGCAAGATCGCAGAGCGTGTCGGAAACCGATGCTTTTGAAAAACCGGCGATGGCGATGATGTCGCCGGGGAAGGCTTCGTCGACCGGCTGGCGTTTGAGTCCGCGAAAGCCGAGAACTTTGCTCACCCGCGCCTGTTCGATGGTTTTGCCGTCGCGTGACAGCGCTTTCATGGTGACGCCTGGTTTTGCGGTTCCGGAAATAACGCGGCCGGTCAGAATGCGGCCAAGAAAGGGATCGGCTTCGAGTGTCGTCGCCAGCATGCGGAACGGCGCCTCCGGGCCTTCTGCGATGTCAGGCGCGGGCACATGCTCGACCACCGTTTCAAACAGCGCGTCGAGATTGGCGCGCGGACCGTCAATCGTCTTGTCGGCCCAGCCGTCGCGGCCTGCGGCGTAGAGAACCGGAAAATCGAGCTGTTCGTCATTGGCGCCGAGCGCGGCGAAGAGATCGAAAGCGGCGTCTAGCGCCTTGTCCGGGTCTGCGCTTGGCCGGTCGACCTTGTTGATGACCAAAATCGGGCGCAGGCCGAGCGCCAGCGCTTTAGACAGCACGAATTTGGTCTGGGGCATCGGTCCTTCGGCGGCGTCAATCAAAAGAAGACAGCCATCGACCATGGAGAGAATGCGCTCCACCTCGCCGCCGAAATCGGCGTGACCCGGCGTGTCGACGATATTGATGCGAATAGGCTCGTCACCCTTTTCCCAGACGACGCTGGTGCATTTGGCGAGAATGGTGATCCCGCGCTCGCGCTCAATGTCGTTGGAATCCATGGCGCGCTCGGCCATTTCGGCGTTGTCGCGGACGGCGCCGGACTGGCGCAGCATCTCATCGACGAGCGTGGTTTTCCCATGATCGACGTGCGCGATGATGGCGATGTTTCTCAGAGCCGGAGTCATAGTCTTATAGCGTCCTTTGTATCCCGGTTTGGCTTCAGGCCAGGGAGCGGGGCTCCGGGCGGGATATTGCATTGCAGTATTGGGCCGGGCAGTGCGCGGTTTTTGCCGCTTTGGCAAGGGGGCAGATGGGGAAAAGCGGTTAACCGAAACGCTAGGCTCCGCCTACCTGGCCCCCTATATCTCAAGGCCGCCCTATATAATAAGAGCCCATGGCCCGTTTCACCCCAGAATTCCTTGATGAACTGAAGGCGCGACTGCGTCCGTCCGACGTCATCGGGAAATATGTGAAGCTGCAGAAGCGCGGCAACGCCTGGTGGGGCCTATCGCCCTTCAAGCCGGAGAAGACCCCGTCTTTTACGGTGGATGACCGCCGCGGGACCTATCACTGCTTTTCGACCCAGAACCATGGCGACATCATCACCTTCCTGATCGAGACGCAGGGGCTGACCTTTCCCGAGGCGGTGGAGCGGCTGGCGGCGGACGCCGGTCTTGTCCTTCCGACTGAAAGCCCGGCCGAGGCTGCGCGGGCGGAAAAGGCGCAAGGGCTTGCGGAGGCGTGCGCCGCGGCGGCGAAGTTTTATCAGGCGATGCTTCACCGCGCCGATGGCCGGGGCGCCATGGATTATTTGCGTGGGCGCGAAGTGACCGACGCCCAGATCGAAGCGTTCGCCATCGGCTTTGCGCCGGCGGGCCGTCACGCTTTAAAAGATTATCTTTTGAATAAAGGCTTCGCTGACGAGGTGCTCGTCGAAGCGGGCCTCCTGATCAAGCCTGAAGACGGCGGCGCCAGCTATGACCGGTTCCGCAATCGCATCATGTTTCCGATCCTCGGGACCCGAGACCGGGTGATCGCTTTCGGGGGACGCGCGCTCGATCCGAACGCCAAGGCGAAATATCTGAACTCGCCGGAAACGCCGCTGTTCCATAAAGGATCGGTGCTCTACAATTTCACCAATGCGCGCGCCGCTTCGGCGGACGATAAAAAACCGCTGATCGTCTGCGAAGGCTATATGGATGTGATCGCGCTTTGGGGCGCGGGGATCAAACGCGCCGTCGCGCCTTTGGGGACGGCGCTCACCGAAGATCAACTGGCGCTGCTCTGGCGTTCATCCGATGAGCCGGTCCTCTGTTTCGATGGCGACAGCGCCGGGGTTCAGGCGGCGCACCGTTCAATTGACCGCGCGCTGGCGATGCTCAAACCGGGCAAGTCGTTGAACTTTGCTTTCCTACCGGAAGGTCAGGACCCGGACGATCTGTTGCGCGCCGAAGGCGTCGCGGCCATGGAGGAAGTGCTTGCCGCCGCGCGGCCGCTTGTCGATGTGCTCTGGACCCGCGAAATTTCAATCCGCGATCTCGATACGCCGGAAAGGCGAGCTGCGCTCCGGTCGCATTTGCGCGATCTCGTCAAGGAAATCACCGACAAGGATGTGCGCGGCGCCTATGGCGAGGAATTGTCGCAGCGGCTCAACGCCCAGTTCAAGCCTGCGCCACGAGACGGCGGTTCAGGACAAGGTGGTTACGGGCCGGGCGGCAATCCGTTTCGCCAAACCGGGCAGTGGGGCGGGCGCCAGGGACAGGGCCGGTCTGGCCGGGGCCAGTTCGACCGGGGAATGGGCTTCCGATTCGCCGCCCCGGCGCGGCCCACGCCGGGCCTTAAAAGCCCCTCCCAATGGCTGCGGGAGGCGAGCCTCGTCCTCGCTGCAATAAACCACCCGATGCTGCTGGAGCGCCACGAGGCGGCCTATTTTGAGCTCGATCTGGTCGATCCGGGGCTAAAAGCCCTCCTTGGCGAGGTTCTTTCCGCAATTTCCACAGATCCGGCTCTTGACAGCGCCGGATTGAAAAGCCATCTCACCAAAACCGGCGTGGCAGGCACATTGGAGCGGGTGACACATGATCCCCAGCTCGGAAACCACAGATTCCTCCGCCCCGAGACTGAGATTGACGAGGTAGAGCAGGGTTTTCGAAACGCCCTGGCCCATCATCTGTTTGAGTCTACCCACAAGCAGGAGGTGGCCCGCTCGGCGTCTCAAATATTCACCGATGGCGACGATGCGTGGAAAGCGGCGGCGGCCGCGCGCGAGGAGTTGATCAATTCGAGTAAGCCGGAAGAAGACGGGGATGAGGGCGATTCTCCGAGGCGGTTCACGGACGCGCTCGAAAAGATGAAACAGACCGTTGAGAAAAAATTCGGTCGGTAAGGATTTTACGGCATGGCGAAAAAAGCGGCGGCGACGAAAGAGACTGAAGCAGCGGAACCGGCCGATGGCCCGATCCTCGATCTGTCGGATGCGGACGTCAAAAAACTCATCAAAACGGCGAAGTCACGCGGTTACGTCACCTATGACGAACTGAACAAGGTGCTGCCGTCGGAAGAAGTCTCTTCCGAACAGATCGAAGACATCATGGCCCAGCTTTCCGAGATGGGCATCAATGTCGTCGAGCATGAAGAAGACGATGATGATGAGGGCGCCGACGCCGCCAATGACGATGACAATGCGAGCGCGTCGAAAACCAAGGCGGTCGCTGTCAAGGACGATAAAAAAGGCGGCCAGGTCGTCACCACCAACACCGGCGCCTCCGCTGACCGCACCGATGATCCGGTGCGCATGTATTTGCGTGAGATGGGCACCGTCGAGCTTTTGTCTCGTGAGGGTGAGATCGCCATCGCCAAACGCATTGAGGCTGGCCGCGAGACCATGATCAGGGCCTTGTGCGAAAGCTCCCTGACCTTTGAAGCCATCACGGTCTGGCGCGACGAACTTCAGGAAGGCCGCGTGCTCCTGCGCGATATTATCGACCTCGACGCGACCTATGGCGGCGGACCGGAAGCGCGGCCCGACATGACCCAGCCTGAAGTCGCCGAGCGCGTGAACCGCGAAGAGGCGGAAAAGGCTGAAAACGCCGAAGACGATGAAGATGATTTTGATGAAGGCGCATTGTCGCTTTCAGCCATGGAAGCCGAGTTGCGCGACGGCGTGATGGCGACTTTTGATAATATTTCCGACGAGTATAAAAAGCTGCGCCGTCTTCAGGACATCATGATTGAAGAGCAGCTTAAGGGCGATGACCTTTCCTCGTCGCAAACGCGCCGTTTCAAAAAGCTGCAAAAAGATATTGTCGAGCGCGTGCGGTCCGTCCGCCTCAACAATCAGCGGATCGAAGCGCTGGTCGAGCAGCTTTATGACATCAACCGCCGCTTGATGGCGCTTGAGGGCAAGCTTGTGCGTCTTGCGGATTCATACGGCGTCAATCGCCAAGAATTTCTGTCCGACTATATCGGCTCGGAACTCGATCCCGAATGGTTCGACCGCATTTCAGCGAAGACCGGCAAGGGCTGGCAGAATTTTGTCAAGAAAGCCGAAAATCAGGTTGTCACGATCCGTGAGGAGATTGGCGATCTTGCCACCGAAACCGGTCTTACGGTTCAGGATTTCCGCCGCATCGTCTCCATGGTGCAAAAAGGTGAGCGCGAGGCGCGCATCGCCAAGAAGGAAATGGTTGAAGCTAACCTTCGCCTCGTCATCTCCATCGCCAAGAAATACACCAATCGCGGCCTGCAATTCCTCGACCTCATTCAGGAAGGCAATATCGGCCTGATGAAAGCGGTGGATAAATTCGAATATCGCCGCGGCTATAAATTCTCGACCTACGCCACCTGGTGGATCCGTCAGGCGATCACGCGGTCGATCGCCGATCAGGCGCGCACCATCCGTATTCCGGTGCATATGATCGAGACGATCAACAAGATTGTTCGCACTAGCCGTCAGATGTTGCACGAAATCGGCCGCGAGCCGACGCCGGAAGAGCTGGCGGAAAAACTCTCCATGCCATTGGAGAAAGTCCGCAAGGTGATGAAGATCGCCAAGGAGCCGATCTCTCTTGAAACGCCGATTGGCGACGAGGAAGACAGCCATCTCGGCGATTTCATCGAGGACAAGAACACGATCCTCCCCATCGACGCGGCGATCCAGTCGAATTTGCGCGAAACGACGACGCGCGTCCTCGCCTCGCTGACGCCGCGCGAAGAGCGCGTCCTGCGCATGCGCTTCGGCATCGGCATGAACACCGACCACACGCTCGAAGAGGTCGGCCAGCAATTCTCGGTGACGCGCGAACGCATCCGCCAGATTGAGGCGAAGGCGCTCCGCAAACTGAAGCACCCCTCAAGATCACGGAAACTACGCAGCTTCCTCGACAACTAAGCTAAAAGCCCCGGCAACGTCCGGGGCTTTTGTTTTTAGGGGAAATCGGAATACGCTCTGCTACAGTCCACAATGGCTATGATGAAGGGGGAAAGCGCATCATGAAGAAGGCCCTTACACTAATTACTGTTATCGCCGCCGCACTTGTCGGATGTTCGTCCGGGGGCGGTGATGACGTCGCCGCGCGCAACAAGGAAATCGCGCGCCACTTTTACGAAGACCTCTGGTTCAGCGAGAACACTGAAAAATACGCCGATTACATGGCCGAAACTTATGTGGTTCACGATGTCGGTCCGCGTAAAGGCGTTGTAGAAACAGCGATTGAGCAGAAAAACATCGCCGACCTGTTTCACAGCCTTGGCGAGATGACAGGCAAAATCGATTACCAGATTGCGGAGGGCGACAAGGTTGCGACGCGCTGGTTTATCTATCTTGAACCCAATGAACAGATGTCGGCCATGGGTGTTCCCCCAGTCGATGGCGTCGCTATCATCAATGTTTTCCGCTTCAATGACGACGGCAAGATCGTTGAGGTCTGGAACCACCGTCATGATGTCGAATTGCCCCAGCCGCCAGGCGACCGGCCAGAGGGAATGTAGCGCGATAAAAACCCCGTCAAGTGCGGGGTTTTTTCTTGTCTGAGATTGAAGGCTTCCTATTTGCTCTGTGGGCGAATGGTCAGCGGCTGTGGCTGCTGTCATTTCTAGAAAATGAGAGTTCACAGAGTTGTGAAGGGGCGGCATGAAAATCATTAAGGCTGGAGTTTTGGTGCTGGGCGTTGTTATCGCGATCGGCGCCTGGTGTGCATTGGCTGTGTTTGGCGGCCTCTATGGCTGGTGGATGAAGCCGATCGTTAAAAAAGGCGATCACCAGGCGTTTTTCGCCGAGGCGACCCAGATCATCGACGATAAGAATGCAGGAAATGCGGCGTTTATTCTGATCCAAGATGGCGACGTCATTGGTGAATATTATGCGCCCGCCGGGCGCGAGGTGAATGCGCGGACCGTGTTCCCAACATCGTCTTTCAGCAAGTGGATGACCGCCTTTGGCGTGATGAAGCTTGTTGATGAAGGCAAAATATCGCTGGACGAACCGGTCTCTTCATATCTGACGCGATGGAGTTTGCCCGACGGCGAGTATGATGAAAACGCGGTTACAGTCCGGCGCCTGCTAAGCCATATGGGCGGTCTGACGGACGGGCTCGGGTTTGGCGACTATGAGCCTGGCGAAACAATTCCGTCGCTGGAAGAAACACTTGCAGATCCGCGCGCCTCATCGGGCCGCGACGTCACAATTGAAGTCGGCGCTGAGCCGGGCGAAGAGTTCGCTTATTCCGGCGGCGGCTATCTGATCCTGCAGCTTCTGATCGAAGAAGTCTCCGGTCAGAATTATGAAGATTTCATCCAGGAGAATCTGCTGGCGCCGCTCGCAATGACGCAATCGTCATTCCGGTTTATCGGCGATGTCGAAGGCGCAACGCCGTCATTCGACGCGTCGGGCGCGCCCGCGCCGCAATATCAATACGCCGCTGCGGGCGCCACCGGCTTTTCAAGCTCCGCGGCTGATCTTCTTAAACTGGTGTCCGCGCTGACCGGCGATGAATTCGTCCTGCAACCGGCGACGCTCGCCTCCATGCGCCAGCCGGAGGCCAGAGTTTTCGGAAGCCCGATCTGGGGGCTTGGAACCATCCTGTTTGCGCCAACGAAATCCGGCGACTTTGTGTTTGGCCATGACGGCGCCAATGAACCGGCGATCAATGTGTCGGTGCGCATCAATCC
>JAUHYK010000100.1 GCA_030426465.1 Alphaproteobacteria bacterium | reverse complement strand
GACGATCTTGTGCGGCTTGCCGAGGAGTTCTTCCCAGTCATAGGCGCTGACGCGCTGGAAAAGGCTGTTGCCATATTTGATGATCCCGCCGGCGTCAGTGCGCGAAAAAAACAGCTCGTCAAAACCGAACGTGTTTTCGCCCGGACCGGCGTCGCCGCCGGAGTGATCGACAGGAAGTGTTGCGCGCGCCATGTTTGGGAGCCGGGCCTTTTTACGGAATCTGTTCCGGCAGCATTGCGCCTGCGCTGTTAAGAAACGGTCAATATTGCGCGCTGGCGAAGCAAGATATGGGCGCCGAATGACGCAGAAACATCCAGGAGAGCCGGTTTGCGCGCGCAAACGGTTCTTAATAAGGCGGCTGGTTGAGCCCTTTGGGCGAGGTGGTGAAGATTTCCATGCCGGTCTCGGTGACGCCGATTGAATGCTCAAACTGGGCGGACAGGGATTTATCCCGGGAGACGGCGGTCCAATTGTCCTTCAGGAGCTTCACGTCGGGTTTGCCTTCATTGATCATGGGCTCGATGGTGAAGAACATGCCGGGCTTTAATTCCGTGTTCGACGCTTCATGAACGCCGCCCCAGCGGTCGCGATATTCCGCATAGTGAACGACATTGGGCGCGTCGTGGAACACCCGGCCAAGACCGTGACCGCAAAAATCGCGCACCACGGAAAAACCTTGCCCCTCGGCGATGGTCTGAATGGCGCGGCCGATATCGCGCAGCGTCGCGCCGGGCTTCACCGCATTGATCCCGGCCATCATGGCGTCATAGGTCGTGTCAACGAGGCGGCGGGCCTTAACTTTGGGCTCGCCGGCGTAATACATCCGGCTCGTATCCCCATGCCAGCCATCGACGATCACGGTGACGTCGATATTCATGATGTCGCCGTTTTTCAAAACCTTGTCATTGGGGATGCCGTGACAGATGACATGATTGAGCGAGATACAGCTTGCGTGACGATAGCCCCTGTAGCCGATGGTGGCGGAGAGGGCGTCATGACCCAGAACGAAGTCGCGAATGAGATCGTCGAGATGACCGGTTGTGACGCCGGGCTTCACATGCTCCGCGATCATGTCGAGGGCTGACGCCGCGAGCCGGCCTGCCTTGCGCATGCCCTCAAAATCCTCCGGCCCGTGCAGCTTGATGGCGCCGGGGCGTACGATTTCGTCTTCGTCGAGGATAGCTTCGGTCATTGTCGCTCCAGTTCGATTTCCAGCGCCTTGCGCAGGACAATCTCGCTCGTGGTGATTTCGCAATCATAGCACAAAAGTTCAACCCCCGCCGAAGCGGCCTCTTTCAGGGTTCTGGCGTAAACGGGGTCGAGATCAGCTGCGGGCGAAAAGCGGCGGCAATCGCCGCGCTGGACCGCAAACAGCATCACCGCCCGGGCCCCGTCGGCGGCCACACGCGATAGCTCCTCCAGGTGCTTTGCGCCCCGTTTGGTGACGCTGTCGGGGAATTCGGCGAGGCCTGGCGCCCGCGACAGGTGGACGTTCTTGATTTCCACATAGCAGGGCGGTTTGCTCTCTTTTCCTGATTTGGCGCCTGAGAGGAGGAGGTCGATGCGGCTGCCCTCACCATATTTCACCTCCCGCGCCATATCGTCATAGCCGGCGAGCTCGGGGATTACGCCCTTGGCGACGGCTTCCGCAACGATGCGGTTGGGATTGGTCGTGTTGATGGGGATCAGGGTTCCGCCGATCTCAACAAGCTCCCAGGAAAAGGCGAGCTTGCGCTTTGGATCGCCATGCTCATGGACCCAGACACGGGCGTCTTCAATAGCGACGCCGAGCATCGATCCGGGGTTGGCGCAATGGGCGGTAATTTCTCGTCCATCATCCAAAATAATATCAGAAAGGAACCGTTTGTATCTTTTTTTTAATCGCCCTGAAAGCAATGGCGCCGGCAATCGCATTCTTCATTCCCAATAAAACCGAAAGCTTAGTTGGTGAATTGAACCGTTTTTCCTAAAATTGCAAATCGCGGAATATATTCTCTGTTAACTAAGCTGAATAATAAATTTTTATCTTCTAGAGCAGATATTCTTAGACAAGGCGGGAGAGAAACTGCCGAGGCCTAAGGGGGCCGTGCGTTATGATAGGACTTGCAAAGAATACAAACGGCAATGTCGCTATGCTTACAGCGCTATTTGTTCCGCTTGTGCTGGCTTTTGCAGGCGGCGGCGTTGACTTTTTTCGCTGGAATAATGAACGCGAAAATCTGAAGCAGCTTGCCGACACATTGGCGACGCGCGGCGCGCGCGAGTTCCTTCTGGCGAATGCAACATCCTCTCAGATCGAAGCGGTGATCAACAGCGTTCTCGATGGCGGCTATTCGGAAAATTACGGTTTCGCCTCTGTCACCAAAAATGTCTCTATTGATATGGCGGAAGGCGCGGTTTCCGTTCGGCTGACAGCGCCGCCGACAGAGGGCCTTATCCTCACTAATTACATGCCGTTCAAACTAGGCCACGACATCACCTCCACGGCGGTGGCCATGGGCGGCATGAATGTCTGTGTTGTCGCGCTGGAAGATGTTGATGGCGCCGCTGTTTCGGCGACAACAAACTCAAAGCTGCTCGCTGATAAATGTTCGATCATGTCGAACTCGATTTCCACCGAAGGTGTGGTGTCGAGCGGCGCCTCTAAGATCCAGGCCGGCATCATCTGTTCCGCAGGCGGCGCCTATGGCAATAGCGGCAATTATGCGCCGATGCCGACGCTCGATTGCCCGGCTTACGCGGACCCTCTCTCTGAACGCGAGGCGCCGACGGTTGGCTCCTGCGATTTTATCGACGCCGCTTATGGCGAAAAAATCACTGAAGTCGTCGACGCGGCGGCGAAGACCGTCACTGGCAAGGCCGGAAGTCTGGTTTCGCAGGCGGCGCAAGGGCTAGGCGGCGGCGCAGTGAACAGCCTCATCAATAGCGCGGGCCTCAGCGAAACAACCTATACGCTTGATCCGGGCGTTTATTGCGGCGGGCTTACGGTTGGGGCGCTGGCGAATGTTGAACTCAACCCCGGCGTTTACATCATCAAGAATGGACCTCTGCTGGTCGGTCTTGGCGGCAAGGTGTCTGGCGAGAATGTATCATTCTATCTCGTCGGCGATGACTCCACGTTCTTCTTTGGCCCGGAAGCGGTGCTGAGCCTGACCGCACCGAAAGAAGGCCCGCTCGCCGGCATTCTTTTCTTCGAAGACCGCTATGCGCCCGCGGACCGCGTTCACCGCATTCTGTCTGACGACGCGCGCGTGCTGCTCGGCACGTTCTATCTGTCGCGCGGCGCGTTGCTGGTCGCCAGTCTGTTGCCGGTTGCGGACCGGTCAGCCTATACGGCGATTGTCGCCAAGAAGCTGCAAATGGCGGGCAATCCGACCCTCGTTCTCAACGCCGATTACGCCGCCACCGACATTCCGGTGCCGGAAGGCGTCGGCCCCGTGGGCAGCACGATCTTCCTCAGGGAATAGAGCCCAGAGCCCGCCCGGCGGGCCGCGCAATCCTCAGTTGAAAAGAGACGGCGGGAATTCAACAGAAATGTTGAATTCTTCCGCTTTTTTGAGGTTTGGTGGATAGTTGTCCACCACCTCTCGGGTCCGGGTATAATGCATTCGCAATGAAGTAGGAGTTATGGCCGGCGCCTCGCCGTGTTTTGGCCGTGGCCTCTAGCAAACCCAACCCATGGCCCCCGCGACCTGTTGCAGGGACCCGTAGACGAGAGTGCGGACGTGCTGAAGCAGAAAATGCCAAATGGCGCCAGACAGGCTGGAACGCCAGCAAATATGCGGGCGAAAATTGGCGGCGGCCATCAGCGCCGCCGGAAGGGACGAAGCAGTTTGTTAAGCGCGCGAATGGCTTTGTCTTCATCCTCGGCAATCTCCACAGCGGATACAGCGTTTAAAACCTCACGCCGGGTCTCGTGCTTCAGGAGTTCGTTGATCAGCCGAAGCGGCGCGCCGGCGATCAGCACAGCCGTTGTTCGGCCGTAGCGGGTAATGGCGACCGGTTCGTCTTTTGCGCGTTCAATCAGATCGCCGAATTTGCGGGCGGCTTCATGGGCGGTTACTTCATGCATTTGGTGACCTCATACTCTATACAAAGGAGTCGATAAAGGAAGTATACGGATGAGTTTCAAGAGGGGGCGTCGCGGCGCCGGGTGAGGGGCAGGCGCTGACGATCCATCTTGCGGAAACCCCCAGCGCGCGCCATAAGACAGCGGACAGTAAGAGGTCGCACATGCAGCAACAAAAAACCGCCGCCATTCTCGCCATCGGCGACGAACTTCTCTCCGGGCGCACCCGCGACGCCAATATGCATTTCCTTGCAGGCTGGTTGACCGAGCGCGGCGTTGCGCTCACCGAGGCGCGTGTCGTTCCCGATGATGCGGCGATGATCGGCGAGGCGCTGAACGCCCTTCGCGGGCGGTATGATTATGTTTTCACCTCGGGCGGCATCGGCCCCACCCATGACGACATCACCGTTGAGGCCATCGCTGCGGCGCTCGGCGTAAAGGTCGTTGAACACCCTGAGGCGGCGGCCATGGTGCGCGCCTATTATGGCGGGCGCGGGATCGAGGTGACGTCAGCGCGGCTGCGTATGGCGAGAACGCCGGAAGGCGCGGAGCTGATCAACAATCCGGTTTCCGGCGCCCCGGGCGTCAGGATCGAAAACATCTTTGTCATGGCCGGCGTGCCGCGTATTTTTCAAGCGATGCTCAATGCCATTGAAGGCGCCATAGAGCATGGCGAAGTTATTCATTCGCGCGCCGCGACAGCGCGAAACCTTCCCGAGTCCATGCTGGCCGATCAATTGCGTGATATTCAGGCGGCG
Organism: Alphaproteobacteria bacterium; assembly: GCA_030426465.1. Classification (GTDB taxonomy): domain Bacteria; phylum Pseudomonadota; class Alphaproteobacteria; order Caulobacterales; family Parvularculaceae; genus Hyphococcus. Next base: position 9,752 of record JAUHYK010000100.1, on the reverse strand, counting down.
TTGAAGGGCGTGAACCTCGGCAGCTATCCCATTGATGGTGATGAAATGGGCGTAACCATCGTTGCGCGATCATCAAACGTCGCTACAGCGGACCAGGCCATAAACGCCGTCGCCGCCGCCATGCGCGCGCTTGGCGCCGAGCCGGAGATGGAAGACAGGAAGTAAATGCTTTCGGTTTTTGACATTTTCAAAATTGGCATTGGTCCGTCATCCTCGCACACGGTGGGGCCGATGCGCATAGCGCGCCGCTTTCTGGAAGAAGCAAAGACGGCGGATGTTCTTCACCGGGCCGCGCGCGTCAAGGTCGACCTTCATGGCTCGCTGGCGCTCACCGGCGTTGGCCACGGCACCGATACGGCGTCGGTTCTCGGTTTGCTCGGGTTTGAACCTGATACAACCGACCCGAATGAGGCCGAGCGCGCCGTTGAAAACGTGAAATCGCAAAAGCGCATGGCGCTTCACGACGGACCGGAGATTGCGTTTGATTGGAAAGCGGACATTGACCTTATGGGCAATGTGGTCCCGACGGTTCATCCCAATGAGATGCGGCTGACGCTCTACGCTGAAGACGGCGCTGATCTTTTTTCGCAGATCTATTATTCTGTCGGCGGCGGGTTCATCGCCAGCGACAGGCAACTGGCCGCGCCTGCCGAGGATGATTTGATTGCGCAGGCGCGCGATGGCCTTCATCAATTTACGAGCGCCGCAGAGCTGCTCGCTATCGCACAGGATAAAAACCTCGCCCTGCATGAGATTATTCTGGAGAACGAGGATGAGCACCGGCCAAGGGCGCAAACCGAGATGATGCTCGACAAGATCTGGTTCGCCATGCGCGATTGCATTGAGCGTGGTCTTTCGACTCGTGGGGAGCTTCCCGGCGGGTTGAAAGTCAAACGCCGCGCGCCGTCGCTTTATGCGAAACTGCAAGAGGCGCCGCTGGCGAATGAGCGCGAACAGCTTTTCGACTGGCTGAATGTTTACGCCATGGCGGTGAATGAAGAAAACGCCGCCGGTGGACGCGTCGTCACCGCGCCGACCAATGGCGCGGCGGGCATAATTCCGTCGGTGCTCAAACATTATTGTTGCGTTGATGGCGAAAACCTCGCGCAGATCCGTGTGTTTTTACTGACCGCCGCCGGGATCGGCATGCTCTACAAACAACGCGCATCGATTTCCGGCGCGGAAATGGGGTGCCAGGGTGAGGTGGGCGTCGCGTGTTCGATGGCGGCGGGCGCGCTCGCGGCGGTCTGGGGCGGAACGCCGGGGCAGGTGGAGCATGCCGCCGAAATCGGCATGGAGCACAATCTTGGCCTGACCTGCGATCCCGTGGGCGGGCTCGTACAAATCCCCTGCATAGAGCGTAACGCCATTGGCGCGGTCAAGGCCGTCAACGCCGCGCGCCTCGCACTGCGCGCCTCGGACGAACATAAAGTATCGCTGGATCAGGTGATCGAGACCATGCGCCAGACAGGCATCGACATGTCGCGGAAATATAAAGAAACGTCGGAGGGTGGTCTCGCGGTCAATGTGGTGGAGTGCTGATCAGGCGGTTTTCTTCACCATCCCGCGGGCGCGCATCATTGCGGTTTCAATTTCCCGGCGCACCCGCGTCGGGTCGCCGAGCACCGGAAAGTCAATGCGTGCGCCGCCCGTGCCATGCACACTAAGGACGCCATAGCCGAGAATCCGGCCGAGAAAGGTCTGGCGCACCAGCACTTCCTCGATTTCGGTAAGGGTGACTTCATGAGCGCTGCGCGCAACGAGGCCGGTCTTCAGAATGAGGCGAAGCGATGTGACCGCGATCACCGTCGTCCATTTGTGAATATAGCGGCTGAAAAAGATAATCGCGCCGAGCATCATTGCGGCGCCGGCGGAGAATAAAAAGGCGTGGCCAAATGGTTCGTGGGCGAAGTAATGACGCGCCGCCGCCTCAATCCACATGCCCGCCGGGATCGCTGAGAGAGCGAGCCAGAACCAGCTCTGGAAATCATAGGTCCAGTTGAAATGCGCCCGGTAGAGATAGTCTTCCCCCGGCGCGAGGGTGTTTTTCACATAGGCCATGCGTTCGCGTCGCCTGCGTTCAGGCGGCTGCGCTGATGTGGGCGGTTTTAACGGACTGGGTCACGGCGAACCTCCGATGTTTGACGCGTCAAAGACATTAACGCTTTTACCAGACCCGCCCCGAGCGAAAGTTGACCTGCATCAACGGCGCAGATTATCGCCCCGTGTTTTTCCCCGCCTTGTGGGCGTCTTCGATGAGGCTTGTCCCTTCGCCGTCAAATGTGCCGAGATCGGCGCGCAGAAAGGCGCGCACATCCTCGAACCGGCCATCGCGCACCTTGTTCACCCATTCGGGATCGCCGATCTGCCCGCGCCCGATGGCGACAAGATCGAACTCATCGGCGTTGAAGCGGCGAACAAGCTCGCGCATGCCGCGCTCCACATTGCTTTCCGCCTCCCGGTCTTCGAGGAGCGAGGACATGACGTCGATGTCAAACCCGATACTGCCTACCGTAATGACGGGAAGGCCGCCGAGCTTTTTCGACCAGCCCGCGAGATTCAGCGCCGCGTCACGGTCAGGCCATTCCGGCGTCCAGAAGCGCCGCGTCGAGGCGTGAAACAGATCGGCGCCGGCCTCGCGCCAGAGCGTCAGCATCGTCGCGAGGTCTTCCGGCGTCGGCGCGATTTTCGCGTCGTAGTCGGCTTCCTTCCATTGAGAGTACCGAATGGAGATGACAAAGCCGGGGCCGCAGGCCGCGCGCACGCCTTCGATAATTTCGCCATGCAGCCGCGCGCGGTTTTCAATCGGTCCGCCATAATCGTCGCCGCGGCGGTTCGTGCCAGGCCACAAAAACTGGTCGAGGAGATAGCCGTGACAGGCGTGGATCTCGACCCCGTCGGCGCCGGCTTCCTGCGCGAGGCGCGCGCTGCGGATAAACGCCTCGCGCAATTCCGCAATCTCGGTAAGGCTCGCGGCGCGGCCGTTTTCCTTGCCGGGAAAAGCGAGGCCGGAGGGCGAGAGCGTCGGCGCATTCGCTTCGGCGCCCGCGCCGGCGCCTTCTTTTCTCAAGGCGCCCTCATGCCAGAGCTGGATCAGCATATGTCCGCCTGCGGACTTTACCGCCGCCACGCAATCCTTCCAGGCGCGAAGCGTCGCCGTATTGATCCGCGCAAATTGCGGCACATTCGTCGCCGTCGGGTGATCGATCGCGCAGGATTCGGTGATCACCATGGCGACGCCGCCCTCGACCCGGCGGCGGTAATACTCGCCGAGCAGGGGCAGGGGCGCGCCATCCTCACACCAGCTTCGCTGCATCCCCGGCATGACGAAGCGGTTGGGAAGCGTAATCGCGCCCAGCCGGAACGGTGTAAATAACGGCGCTGGATCAATCCCGGTCAAAGCGCGTCTCCCTCCTCGGTTCGCGGCCTATCATGGGCCGCCGCCGCGGGAGGTCACGCCACCATTGGCGCAAGAAAACGCAATCGATCGAAGCCGGCGTTCAGGCCGTCTTGCGGCGGCGCATCAGGCCGATGCCGCCAAGCCCGGCGAGGAACAGCGGCAGCGCGGCGGGAAGCGGCACTTCGGACATCGCGCCTTCAACGGCGAGAACGCTGAACGCATAGGCCGACATGTTGGAGTTCCCTATCGGCACGAGGGTGGCGCGATACATCCCCGCCAGAAATTCCGGTCCGTAAAGCGTCGCATCGCTGGAACCGCCGGCCCCCAAAAGTTCATAGTTCATTCCGTTATAGCGGTAGAAGAAGAGAACCGTGTCGACGCCCGACAGAATATCGATATTGAGCGTGAACGCGCTGGCCATTTCGAAGCGGATCAAATCGCTCTCATCCGGACCGGTCGTGCTGGACGGGCCGCCGTCGAGCGTGCCGAGAAAGGTGTTGTTGGTGTCGGTCAGGAGACCGAAATCGTCATTGCCGATGTCGCCGCTGACGGACTCGTCATAAATCACGGCGGCGCTGGCGGCGCCGGTCAGGGCCCCGGTGAAAACGAAGGCGGCGGCGAGCGCGGCGATGGTGGATTTGAACTTCATGATCTCCCCCGGGAGGTTCGGGCCCCGAACCAGATCGGCGGGCCCCAGAGCGTTCGGCGACAGCGTTAACCATCTGCTGCGCCGCGTCAATGGCTTGGGCCGGGGGCTGGGGCCGGAATGGTGCGATCGCGTCATGCTTTTCCCTTTATACGGGGCGCGCCGCCAGAGATTTTCCTCGCGCATGGCCTGGCGGCGCCGCGGCTCGCAAAAGCCCGAACGGATAAAAGCGGAGAGGTTGCGCGAGACGCAAAACTTCCAGCCTAGTCTAGTTGCGGAGGCTTTGCGCCTCGCGCGGGCGGCGTTGTTCAGCGTCGGCGGGCCCGGCCGTAATCATGACCGCCGGACGGTTTTACCCGCCAGACGTTGAGCCATGAGAAAGCCCGGGCGCTGCGACCGGCCAGCGTGAACGCCTTCCGTAACGCCGCTCCCCCCGAAAGAGACAAGGAGGGACGGCGAGGCCTGTCACCCCGCGCGCCGCGATCCGGATCAATGAGGTACGGCAGCGCTCACCGCCTCTCCCTATCCGGACTGCGCATGAGTATAGGGCCGAAAAAAATGTGGTGAAAAATTATCCACCCCCTCTGAAATGGCCTTATACTCGGCCGGCCCCCATCACCCCTCGCGCATCGTTATGCGCATCAACTCTTAAAGAACGCTGCGTTGTTATTTGATTGAAGTGAATAGAAGAGGTTCTGCTGTGATGCTATAAAGCGCCATTTGTGAAGCCGGCACAGTTCGTCCCAGGAATTTTCAATCGATTGCATACGGCTAGCACTGAGATCCCATACACGGCGGATTGACCAGATACGATTGTCAAGGCTAATCGCTGAGCTTTGGCGAGCATTAAGCAATACTGTTCTCTTTGGGCTGTGCCAAGTTCTTGAAGTTCAGGTACTTGCATTTCAATGCCTGCCGCACACTCAAAATCGTCATTGTTTTTATTGTAAATTATTGCGCAACCAAGTCTCTTAATTTCGTTTGCGAAAAACTTGTTCATGGACTCCAGTAAGCCCTTTGTAACGCTGCAAATACAAATTTCTCCATTATTACACGCATCAACAAACGCAACCTTGTGCGCATTGTTGGTCGTTTGGGTAAAATATACCCATGCGTCTGCATCAAGTATGTATTTATGTGCGCCCATTTAGCGAGATATCAAGTCTTGTACTTGGCTTATTCGTTTTTCCGTTGCTCTTGCTAAATCACGCTGATACTCAGGCTTTACCCGCGTAAATTGAAAAACTTCAACATCTGACGTGAGGTTTGCCCTTAGTGCTTGATCAATAAGCTCCGCAAGGCGCGTCCCTAGTCGGGAGACCTTATTGAGTGTTTCGTCTCTATCTTTTGAGATGCCGAACTCTGATGCTTCATCTGGGATTTCACTGGTTGTAAATTGTTGCAACCATTGCGAATGAAACCCTCGGTCCGACAAGCCGAGCTCTTCGAAGCGTATGGCAATAGCCTGCTGACTAATATTGAAGTGCCTAGCAAAACGTCGAACGACTGATGCATCGACAGAGTTTCTTGTAAGGCTATACACTTTATAAAGTGACCGAAATTCATCTTCTGGTGCTAGCACGTTTATCGCAAACTTATTGCAGTAACGCTCAGTTTCATTTAACGCCTTGTAGCTATTGGAAACACCAGATTGTTGCAAAAGTAGATGGCAAAACTCGTGCAGTAATGTGAAAATACGGCTGCCACTATTTTGTTTGTAAGTGTTGACCACTATGAAGTGCGCTAGGCCAGTTTCGTCGTAAAAGCTAGCACCCTTCGTGTTCCGATCTTTAATTGAGACATGGACAACAAAAATACCACACTTCTCAATCTTAAAGCGCAAAAACTTATAGTAGCTAAATGTATTTTGAAACTCATCTCGTATTGACGATGATATCCCTAAGTTATTTGCAAAGGACTGTGCGAGCTGAACCGGATTTTCAGCTAGCGAAGATTTTAGGCTGTCAATTAGGATCGCAGCTCCCCAACCAAGAGCTTTGGCTAAGTGGCGCGAATACTTCTGCAAAGATAGGACAGAATCTATAACTCTCCAGTTATCACCGAGTTGGTTTAGTTCTGTTGGATTCTTTTTTCTAAAATCAATCAGATGGCTTTTTTGAACACGGAAGTCCGGATTAAAGAATGCGAATGATGGAACTACTAGCGCACGAGACAGCTTACCAAGTTCAGCTTTTGTGACTTCTGGACAATTGGGGCCGGGTTCACATTCTTCTAGTGCGGAGAGGCGATCATAAGTCAAACTTGATAATGTAGCCAGTTCTCGTAAGTCGAGATTGCGCGCTTCACGAATCAACCGTAATGCTTTTCCGTTTAATTGCATTGGGGAGCGCCCGTGGAAAGGATTGCCGAAATACTGTGCTTTTTCCTGAAGGATATCAGTATATTGTCAAATTTGACAAGTATGTTTGAGGTTGGCGCTGGTATAGCCATTACATTGTCGATTTTTCAGCTATTTGGCACCCTACGTTTTGCCAGATACAACACCGAACTCCTGCGATTAGAGCGGATATGCGACCATATTGGTAATGAAGATAAGCGGGTGCGGTTGGAGGACACAATTGTACTGATTAAGGGCCGTTTGATAACGTTTGAGAAAAGTATAGAAGGCCCGCGTCTTGCGTATGCGATAGCCGGTATGTGCCTTTTCGGAGTCGATTTTCTATTGATCGCATTATCTGGCGTTTATCCTAATCTAAACGTAAGTGCGGTATGCTTCTTATTATTGTTTGGGGTTGCAATTGCTCCGTTTGCGATCGCCCTTATTGATCTGTTCGTCAGAACGGACAAAGACCGAGACGTTGAAGAAAAAATTATTGAAGCGCGGGAAATTCTAGCGGCTTGAGGTGATGGAGTTTGCTGTCATCGTTTTCGCCCCTTCTCGCCTCTCGGCTTGCTCCGGATATTGCTCACCGTGCCCTCTGACTTTTTGATCCGGCCTTCGGAGCTTGCCTCGACGCGGGCCTCGATGTCGCTCTGACGGGCGAGCGGATCGTCCGAGACAGCTAATTCCACTTCCTGCAGCCGCTTGATCTCGTCCCTGAGGCGCGCGGCGGTTTCGAATTCGAGGTTGGAGGCGGCCTCGCGCATTTCCTTTTCCAGATGGGCGAGATGGGCCTTCATATTATGGCCGGGGCCGTCAAAGGCCGCGGCTTCTTCGCTGAGGCCCGCGCCGCGCACCTGTTTATGGCCCACGAAAGTCTGGCCCATGGCGGCTTTCGCGCCTTCGTCGTCGCTGGCGGCGATCTCGGCGATTTTCGCCTTGGTGGATTCCGGCGTGACGCCATGCGCCTTGTTATGGGCCAGTTGTTTTTCGCGGCGGCGGTCGGTTTCGCCAATCGCCCGCTCCATGGAGCCGGTCATATTGTCCGCATAGAGAATGACCCGGCCGTCGACATTGCGCGCCGCGCGGCCGATGGTCTGGATCAGGGATGTCTCCGAGCGCAGGAAGCCTTCCTTGTCGGCGTCGAGGATCGCCACCAGCTGGCACTCGGGAATGTCGAGCCCCTCGCGCAGCAGGTTGATGCCCACCAGCACGTCAAAAGCGCCGAGGCGCAGGTCGCGGATGATCTCGATCCGCTCCATGGTGTCGATGTCGGAATGCATGTAGCGCACGCGCACGCCCTGTTCATGCATATATTCGGTGAGGTCTTCGGCCATGCGCTTGGTCAGCGTGGTGACGAGCACGCGCCCGCCTTTCTTGGCGACGGCCTTGCACTCGGCGATGACGTCGTCGACCTGGTTGGTCTTGTCGCCGGTGACGGGGCGGATTTCCACCTTCGGGTCCACAAGGCCGGTGGGGCGGATCACCTGTTCGGTGAAGACGCCGCCCGTGCGCTCCAGCTCCCAGTCGCCGGGCGTCGCGGAGACATGCACCGTTTGCGGGCGCATCTTCTCCCACTCCTCGAATTTCAGCGGCCGGTTGTCCATGCAGGAGGGCAGGCGGAAGCCATATTCGGCGAGGGTGCGCTTGCGGTTGAAGTCGCCGCGGAACATGGCGCCGATCTGCGGCACGGTGACGTGGCTTTCGTCGCAAAAGATCAGCGCGTTTTCCGGGAGATATTCGAACAGGGTCGGCGGCGGTTCGCCCGGCAGGCGCCCGGTGAGATAGCGCGAATAGTTTTCGATGCCGTTGCAGGCGCCGGTGGCGGCCATCATCTCAAGGTCGAACTGCACCCGCTGGTCGAGGCGCTGCGCCTCCAGCAAGCGGCCTTCCTCGCGCATGATGGGCAGGGTTTCGTTGAGCTCTTTCTTGATGCCGTTGATCGCCTGCTGCAGCGTCGGGCGCGGCGTCACATAGTGGGAGTTGGCGTAGAGCGTCACTTCCTCAAGCTCGCCTGTCTTCTGGCCCGTGAGCGGGTCGAATTCGGTGAGGCTTTCGATCTCGTCGCCGAACATGGAAATGCGCCAGGCGCGGTCTTCATAGTGGGCGGGGAACACTTCGATCGTGTCGCCGCGCGCCCGGAACGCGCCGCGGGCGAAGGCGTTGTCATTGCGCTTGTATTGCAGCGCCACGAGATCGGCGAGGAGCTTCTTGCGTGAGAGTTCCTGTCCCACTTTCAGGCTGAACGTCATCGCGGTATAGGTCTCCACCGAGCCGATGCCGTAAATGCAGGACACCGACGCGACGATGATTACGTCGTCGCGCTCAAGGATCGCCCGCGTGGCGGCGTGGCGCATACGGTCGATCTGCTCGTTGATCGAGCTTTCCTTCTCGATGTAAGTGTCCGTACGCGGAACGTAAGCCTCGGGTTGGTAATAGTCGTAGTAAGAGACGAAATATTCGACGGCGTTGTCGGGAAAGAACGCCTTGAACTCGCCATAGAGCTGCGCCGCGAGTGTCTTGTTGGGGGCGAGGATCAGGGCCGGGCGCTGGCACGCCTCGATGATCTTCGCCATGGTGAAGGTCTTGCCGGTGCCGGTCGCGCCGAGGAGGACCTGATCCCACTCCTGCGTCTTGATTCCTTCCGACAGCTCCTTGATCGCCGTCGGCTGATCGCCCGCGGGCTCGTAATCGGATACAACCCTGAGCGGTTTCGAGCGCCCGGACTTCTCCGGACGATCCGGCCGGTGCGGCGTCCAGTCGGCGAGCGGCGTCGCCAACCGGTCGTGATAGCTCGCGACCGCTTCGGAAAACCCGCCGGGCGTAATGTCGGCCTGATCCGTGGTCGGCTGCGCTTTCGGGCGCCGGGCTTTCGGATCGTATCCGGGTCTGTGGGTCGATTTGGCGGGCATGGGCGCGAATTTTCCGGTTGGCTGAGGCCAGAACATAGTGCGAACCTGTGGAAATGGAAGGGGCTGGCGCCGCCTGACTTATCGCCGCCGGCAGGCGTGTTTACGGCGCCGGCGATTCAAGTCATTGGCGAATGAAGCGCAATCACTGCGCAGTATTTGTAGCTCTGTGATTTCGCCGCGATAACAAAACCATAGCATCGCTTGACCCGCTGTCTGGGCTTATGTCTAGTGATGAAAAAGCTGGGGTTGTGGGAAGCAATCAAAGCCTTGTTGTGGTTGGGCGTACTGGGGAACATTCATGTCAATTGACGGTACATCGGGGAATGACTCGCTGGATGGAACCGGCGGCGATGACACGATTAATGGCTTGGGCGGTGACGATACGCTGAATGGGTCCTCAGGGTTTGATGTTCTGTATGGGGGGGATGGAGTTGACCGCGCAATTTTGAGCGG
>JAUHYK010000008.1 GCA_030426465.1 Alphaproteobacteria bacterium | reverse complement strand
GATCTCGAAGGGGCGCAGTTCGGCGGCAAGTATTTCCTGATGAGCAATAGGTACGGCCCCCAAAACGAGATTACCGATCTCCCCAGCCAATTGCCGTTTTTCACGCTCGCCGATTATGAAAGCTATGTGGCGCGCCTTGAAGCAGCGCCGGCATTCCTCAAAGCTGCAACCGAAACCTTACGAGCGGGCGCGCAAGCCGGCTGGACGCGCCCCTGCGCCGCCATGGACGGCGTTGAAGAAACCATTCGATATCATGTCATCGATGATGCGAATGACAGCGTTCTCATGAAGCCGTTTGAAAAACCGCTTTCGACAATTTCAAGACGTAACTGGCGCCAGTTGAAAGCCGATGCAGCCGACGCCATCGACGATAAAGTCGTTCCGGCCCTTGCCGCCTTCGCCGATTTCTACGCCACGGAATATGCACCGGCCTGCAAGGAAGAAGTTGGCGCCAGCGCCTTGCCCGACGGCCTCGCCTATTACGCGCACCGCGCAAAAGTTTACACGACGACCGACAAAACACCGGATGAAATCCACAAGATCGGCCTGTCCGAAGTCGCCCGCATTCGCGCCGAAATGGAAGAGGTCATTGAAACGACAGGATTTGAAGGCGACTTCAAAGCATTCCAGGAATTCCTGCGCACCGATCCGCAATTCTACGCAAAAACACCGGAAGAACTGATGGCGGCTAATGCGCTGGTCGCCAAAAAAGCCGACGGGGCGCTGACGCAATTGTTCACGCGCCTGCCGCGCATGCCCTACACATTAAAGCCCATCCCGGAAGAAATCGCCGAAGGCACGACCACCGCTTATTACGAACCCGCAGCCGGCGACGGCAGCCGCCCCGGAGTTTATCGCGTCAACACATCCAAACTCGAAACACGCCCGCTATACGAAATCGAAGCCCTGACGCTGCATGAAGCGGTGCCTGGTCATCACTTCCAGATTGCGCTGGCGCAGGAAACGGAAATTCCCGACTTCCGCAAATATGGCTTCTTCACCGCTTTTGTCGAAGGCTGGGGCCTTTACGCCGAAAGCCTCGGACGCGACGCGGGGTTCTATGAAGATCCCTATTCCGACTTCGGGCGCCTGTCTTACGAAATGTGGCGCGCCTGCCGTCTCGTCGTCGACACCGGGCTTCACGCGCAAGGATGGTCGAAACAACAGGCGATCGACTATATGGCCGACAACACAGCCCTCTCGCTTCACAATATCGAAGCGGAAGTGAACCGTTACATCACCAACCCCGGGCAGGCGCTCGCCTACAAGATGGGCGAATTGAAAATGCAGGAATTGCGCAAACGTGCGTCAGACGCGCTCGGCCGCGAGTTTGACCTGCGCAAATTCAATGACGCATTACTCGTTAGCGGCGCCGTTCCCCTGTCGGTCCTGGAAGACAATATCGACGTCTGGATCGAAGAGCAGCAGAATTAAGCAAGCGCAAGGAAGACGCGTTCTATTGCGCGTCTTCCTCTTCTGGCGCATCCGGCTCCACTGACAACCTCTCCGCCGCTGATGCATCTGCATCGTCGGTCACCACATCCAGGATATAGACAGACCCGGTGCGCCGGCTAAGACGCGCCTCCGATTTGCGCGCAAACTCGGCGGCCTCAGTGGAAAGACCGCCGCGCATCGCCTCGCTGGAAAGCTTCGACCATTTAGATCCAAGATCATTACCAGCAGCGACAGAGGCGGGATTATCGTTGGAAGGCGCACGAACGGTTTCACCGCTTTCGACATCCGCTGTATTCGCCGCATACCGGCTTGCCCGCGGCTTTTCGGGGCTAAGCGCGAGGATCTCCGCCGTTTTCCAATCGGCATATCGGCTCAAATGCGCATACAGATCGCTTGGCCAGTTTTGAAAGTAATAAGGTCTCGCATCCACATAGACTTTAGAAATACGCATCTCATCTCTAATGCGATCGACGCCGCGCATGGAATTCACGAATTCCCGCGCATTAAGCTGCAACTGCGCAGTAACAGCGCCGCCTTCATAAGCCTCAGGCAGGATGCCCGGCCCGCCAATGGCGCCGTCCCATAAACCATAGAGGACGCTCGGGCTGCGCCAGTAGCGATAGAGAATATTATAACGAATGTCATTGAGGCTGAGCTTTACGCCATGCACCTCAACAAGCTTGGCGTCATAAAGACCGCCTTTTTGATCGCGAATGCGAATACGGCTCGGCCTTGACACCGGATGCGCCTTGGCAATCTCGTGTATAACGACGGCGTTATAAAGATTGAGCCAGAAGGCGAGCTGTTCATTGCGACTGAAAGCGCCGTAATCGACGCGGTTCATCGTGTCCTGAAGACCCTGCCGGTAAAGACCGACATAGTCCTCCACCTCGTCGTTGAAACTGTGAAACATGACCCGGTTTCCCTCGAACCGGTAACGCGAATTGCTGGTTGTCGATAACCGCGTGCCGCTAACCCGAAACTGGTTGTTTGATCGCCGGCCCGGCGTCCGGTCAGACCGGCCGGCCACATAAACGGCGCGTTTCAAAAATTCCGTCCACGGCTTGTGGTCGATGCTGTATTGCGGCTCGCTGGCATATGGCGCAAAGGCCGCAAAAGGATCGTCTTGCGCGCTCGCGGGAAGTGAGAAGAAGGCGCTGATTACAAGCAGGAGCGGCAAAATGCGGGTCATCATGAATTCACCCATTTATTTAAGTTGAAAAAAACTGTAGCAGCTTGGCGGAAATAGCAAATCTCTCACCGCCGAAAGCCGGAAAATAGCAATTTTTTCATTCCCGTATATGATACGCTGATGCAGGACGACTTAGCAGAAATGATCCGCAATACCGCCGCGCGTGTTCGCGCGCGCGACTTTGCGTGGGCGGCCGGCATTAGCGCGGGCGTCTGCGCGGGATTGTTGATTTCCGGCTATGCCGACTGGCGCCTTGTACTGATTGTATGGGCTGCTTTCATGGCGGCGCTCGCTGTGCGTTACAGGTTTTCGTCCGGCCGCGTTTGGGCGGCGCCGGTGCAACGCATTGTCGACACGCAGATGGAGGCGCAGCGGGCTGAGCTTGCGCGATTACGCATCGTTCAAGGCGTGGCGCGCGCACTACCGGAGCCGATCTTTGTTCTCGATGCGGACGGCATCGTAGAACATGCAAATCCCGCTGCGTTGGAGCTTGTGGGCATGAAAGAAGCCGCAGGCCGGCATTTCGCCTCCGTTCTGCGCGCGCCCGAAGTGTTCGAAGCGGCTGAAGCCGTTCTATCCTCGCACGAATCTCAGAGCGTCGAGTTCACCACAATCGGCGGCGTGGAGCGCACCTGCCGCGCCTCGATCACGCCAATCGACACTGGCGACGCCGACCTGCAGACACATCCTCGCACGCTCGTTTTTATTCGCGACCTCACCAGCGAGCGCCGCGTGGAGCAGATGCGCGCGGACTTTATCGCCAGCGCCAGCCATGAATTGAGAACGCCGCTGGCTTCCGTCCTCGGTTTTATCGAAACCCTGCGCGGGCATGCCAAGGACGATCCGGAAGCGCAGGAGAAATTCCTGTCTACGATGCAGTCACAGGCCGAGCGCATGCAGCGCCTAGTCGCTGACCTGATGTCGTTGTCGCGGATCGAACTCAACGAGCATGTGCCGCCGCGCGCGCGCGTTGACCTGGCCGACCTCGCCAATGACGTCATCGACAGCCTGGCGCCCTTGCTTCAGTCCGGCGGCGCCATCGTCGACTTTATCAAGGACGATGATCAGTCTACGAATATTCGTGCAGATCATGACGAAATTTTTCAGGCGATCCAGAATCTGATCGACAACGCCGTTAAATATGGCGGCGATCCCGCCATGGTGAAACTGCGTGTCGGGCGTGGCGCTTCGCCGACGCCTTTCAGCGATGGCCCGCCAGCCCATCGCGCCGGCGACAGCGCCGAACAGGTGGCCGCGCGTCTCGGCGCCAGCGTGGACGATCTTGTTTATGTTCAGGTCCGCGATTTCGGCCCTGGCATTGAACGGGCTGACCTGCCGCGCCTGACCGAACGGTTTTACCGGGTCAATATTGAGCGCAGCCGAAAAAGCGGCGGCACCGGCCTTGGCCTCGCCATCGTCAAACACATCATGAACCGCCATAAGGGTGGCTTTCAGATTGAGAGCCGGCTCGCCGGCGGCGCCGTCTTTACCTGCTATTTCCAGCACGCTGACTGAGACACGCACTGGCGCACTGACTGGGCCTTGCAGCAATTTCTTCCCGAACGGCGCAAAAAATGCGCCTTTCCTTTGCGCCTGACAAGAATTTGTCATAAATAATGGGCATGTAAGCCCTCCTCTGTACCTTCGGAAAATTTTGAAGCCCCATGGCCGCTCACGCACCGCAATCCTCTTATCAGGCTCGTCTCGACCTTGAGACGTCTCTGTCCCGTATGGCCGCTCAGGTTGAAAGCCAGCTGGCGGGCGCGATTTCCGCGTTTGAGCGCCGCGATCTCGAAGCAGCCCGGAAGATCATCGACGGCGATGAGCGCATCGACGCCACGGATCACGCGATTGAGGCGAAGGTCATGGACCTCCTCTTGAGCGGCCCCTTGCCGGAAGTCGCCTTGCGCGAGGTGATGACCATTTCCAAGCTCGCGGGCGAGCTGGAGCGCGTGGGCGATCTCGCCAAGAATGTCGCCAAGCGCACCCTAGTCGTGAGCCTGGAAGCGCCGGCGCGCCCGACCTCGGGCGTTGCGCGCATGGGACGGGCGAGCCTTCGGCAGCTTTCGGATATTCTCAACGCCTATTCGAGCCGCAACCTCACCGCCGCAAAGGCGGTCTGGGGCGGCGATGACGAACTCGACGAGCTTTACAACTCCGTCTTTGAGGAAATTCTTGTCGCGATGATGCGCGACCCCGCTTTGGTGAACGCCTGCACCCATCTCGTCTTCACGGCGAAAAACTTCGAGCGCGTTGGCGACCACGCCACCAATATCGCCGAAGCCCTGCATTTCCTGCTGACTGGCTCGCGCATGATGGAGCGTCGTCCCAAGGGCGACAAAACCTCGACAATCGTGGTTGCGCCCCCTAAGCAGACCGGAACAGCCGCCAGCTAATGGGACGCGAGGATCATGCCTGAGACCAAGGTTCTCATTATCGAGGATGAAGACGCACTGTCGACCATCCTCGAATACAATCTCGCCAAGGAAAAATTCGAAGTCGCGGTCGCCGCAGACGGAGAAGACGGATTGCTGAAGGTCGAGGAATTCGGCCCCGACATTGTCATCCTCGACTGGATGCTGCCCAAGGTTTCCGGCATCGAAGTGTGCCGTCGCATTCGCTCGAAACCGGAAACCCGCAACATTCCCATCATCATGCTGACGGCCCGCTCAGAAGAGGCGGATCGCATTCGCGGGCTTGAAACCGGCGCAGATGATTATCTGACAAAGCCTTTTTCAACGGCGGAGCTGATCGCAAGGGTCAAAGCTATTCTTCGCCGCATTCGCCCGGGCCTCGCCGACGACATTGTTGAAGTCGGCGATATCTCTGTGGATCGTGTCTCTCACAAGGTGATGCGCGACGGCAAGGAGATCCATCTGGGCCCGACAGAGTTTCGGCTGCTGGACCATCTGATGCAGCATCCGGGACGCGTCTTCTCCCGCGAGCAATTGTTGAACGCGGTCTGGGGCTCAGATGTCTTTGTGGAAGTCAGGACCGTCGACGTTCATATCGGCCGCCTCAGAAAGGCGCTGAACACCCACAAACAGGGCGAGGCGATCCGCACGGTGCGCTCCGCCGGTTACGCCCTCGACGTCAAATAAAAAACCCGCCTTTTTCAGGCGGGTTTTTTGTCCTCCGGATATTTTGAAGCATTAGCCTGCAGCGCGTCGTTGTGCGATCTGCGCAGCGGCCGGACGGCGCACAGGCTCACGGCGTTGCGGCGGCTGGAAGGCCATACGCGCATGATAGGTGCAATAGGATTTTCCTGTTCCCGCCGGCTGACCGCAGAAATGGAAATCATCGCGCGCCGGATCGCCAATCGGCCATTTGCACATATTGTTTTTGATGGTCGCGACGGTTGTGAGATCACCGCTATCGAGGACCAGCGCTGTAATCGACTCCGGCTCCGGGATCACCGGTTTCATTTCCTGACGCTGTTGAGGTTTCGCCGCCACCGGCGCCGCTTCTTCGCGGCGCGGCAATGTCGGGCCGCAACCGCGCTGGGGTTTCGCCGGGGTCGCCCGCCCGGAAAGCCCGAGGCGATGAACCTTGCCGATCACCGCATTACGGGTCACTCCGCCCATCTTGTTTGCAATCTGGGCCGCTGACAGCCCCTCGGCCCAAAGGGTCTTCAAAAGCTCTACCCGCTCATCCGTCCAAGCCATGCCGCCTGTCTCCTTGCTCTTTTTCCCGGATGGCGCTTTGCTGCGCCCGAAAATCTATATCTGGTGGTTTGAAATTGCGCCGCTCCCTGCGCTCCAAAATATAGTATCCTATAGAACCGGAAACACAACATGGCGCCCCCACATATTTTTGCCCACCACATGTTGATATTCTGTCATGCTCGCAGCGCCACTCTCTAAGCCAGGAGGAAAACCAAAACGATTCCGGGCCCGTTCAACTCCTGACCAGCTCTCATATGGCGACCGGGGCTATCACATCTGCGCGTTTTCGAGGGGGCGCTGAGGAACGAGGCTTGACGCAGAGCGCCCCGCGGGGCGAGACAACGTTGCAACGCAAAAAGAAATGCTCATGACCCTGACAGACAACACCGCCGACCAGAACGCCCAAAACCCCGCTTACGCATTTGGCGCGCGCCGCTTTGGCGCGGTGAACTGGCTGGGCTTGTGGACCCTCTACGTCAAGGAGGTCCGGCGGTTCCTGAAGGTGGTGTTCCAGACCATCATCGCGCCGGTGATTTCGACATTGCTGTTTTTGATCGTCTTTACTCAGGCCTTTGGCGGCATACGGCCGGACGTCAATGGTGTTCCGTTCGTTGAATTTCTGGCCCCCGGCCTGACAATGATGGCTGTACTGACGAACGCCTTCACCAATTCCGGATCGTCAATCATGATTTCGAAAGTGCAGGGCTCCATCGTCGATGTCCTGATGCCGCCTTTGTCTGCGGCCGAGCTTGCGATCGCCTTTATCGCAGGCGCAGCAACACGGGGACTGCTTGTGGGCGCCGTAACGGCCGCGACCTGCGCCGGTTATATGGCGGTTTACGGGTCGCCGATGCATATCGAGAGCCTTTGGGCGATCCTTTATTACGCCATCGTCGCGGGGATCATTTTCGGCGCTGTCGGCGCCATTGGCGGCATCTGGGCCGACAAGTTCGATCAGATGGCGGCCGTCACCAATTTTGTCATCACGCCTTTGACCTTTTTGTCGGGAACATTTTATTCCGTTGCAAACCTGCCTGAACCGTTCCGCACCATCAGCCACTATAACCCGGTCTATTATCTCATCGACGGCTTCCGTTCAGGTTTCACCGGCGTCGCTGAGGCGCCCGTCATCGCCAGCGTTGCGGTCACGGCTTCGCTCGCTTTCGCCTTTGCTTTTGCGTGTTATCTCCTTCTTCGGTCCGGCTACAAGATCAAGGACTGATGGCTGAGCCCGCGAGAAATTGCCGCCATGGATGATGTTGTTCTCCCCTTTCAGATCGCCGATACGGCCGTGCGCGGCCGCGTCGTCAGGCTCGCCGGGGCCATAGACGGTATATTGTCCGCTCACGGATTTCCCGAGCCGCTTTCAGAGCTGTTGGGCGAAGCAGTTTCGCTGGTCGCGATGATGGGCGCCTCCCTGAAATTCGACGGCAAGCTTATCTTTCAGGCGCAGGGGAACGGGCCCGTCTCACTGATTGTCGCCGATTACACATCCGGCGGGAATTTGCGGGCGACAGCGAAGACCGCTGCTGAAAAACTGCCGCGCGGAGCGCGCGCCCTTTTGGGCGATGGCTCCATCGTCATGACCATTGATCAAGGCCCTGACATGGACCGCTATCAAGGCGTCACGCCGCTGGAAGGCGAAAGCCTAGCCGAGGCCGCGGCCGCTTATTTCGTGCAATCGGAGCAGATCCCCACCATCGTCAAGCTCAGCGTCGGCCGCATCCACATCCCCGGCGAAGGCGAACAGTGGCGCGCCGGCGGATTGATGGCGCAATTCGTCCCCCAAGAAGGCGGCGAACGCGGCGTCGCCTCGGCCCTTGCCGGCGAAGATCGCGAAACCTGGGAGCGCGCACAGGCCTTTATCGAAACCATACAGCCGGATGAGTTGCTCGACCCTCTGATCAGCGCCGAAAAACTTCTCTATCGCCTCTTCCATGAAGACGGTGTTCGGGTGTTCGAGCCGTCGCCGTTGCAGGCCGCCTGCTCCTGTAATGAGGAAAAGATTTCAGCGGTGTTGTCGCGATATAGCGAAAACGATTTGCGCGATATGGTCGAAGACGGCTCGATCACGGTCACCTGCGAATTCTGCCGCAAGGATTATCGTTTCTCACCTGAAGGCGCACCCCTTGCCGGAGAGCAACCCCATGAAGAATAAGCGTTTCAAAAAAGAACTTGAAGAACTCGAGCTTGAACTGGCGAAACTACAGGAAACCGTCGCCCGCAAGAAGATGAAAGTCGCGATCATCTTTGAAGGCCGCGACGCGGCGGGAAAAGGCGGCGCGATCAAAACCATTTTGCGCCGGATGAATGCGCGGATCTGGCGGATTGTCGCCTTGCCCAAACCCTCCGACCGCGAACGCACCCAATGGTATTTCGAGCGTTATACGGCGCACCTTCCGGCAGGCGGCGAAATCGTTCTCTTCGACCGGTCCTGGTACAATCGCGCCGTCGTCGAGCCTGTCATGGGGTTTTGCACCGAAGAGGAACACGAAATCTTCCTGCGCGAAGTTCCGCAGTTTGAAAAAATGCTGATCGACAGCGGCATGATCCTGATCAAGTTCTGGATTCACGTTTCCGCGGAAGAACAGGAACAGCGTTTTCAGGACCGTGCGAATGACCCGCGAAAACGCTGGAAACTCTCGCCGATCGACTTGAGGGCGCGAGATCTATGGATCGATTTCACCCGCTATCGCGACAAGATGTTCGCTCTCACAGGCGCCAATGGCGCGCCCTGGCTGGTGGTCGACGGCGATGACAAGGAAAAAGCGCGGCTCAACATCATTCGCGCGATCCTTGAACGCATCCCTTACGAATTCAACGAAGACGCTTTCAGGCCGATAAAGCTGCCGCCGCGCCCGAACATCGAGGACAGCGACTATGACGAGCCGGCGCTCGAAGAGCTTAATCTTGTTACGGATTACTATTCGGATTAGTTAAGCGCTGCGCCCCATCATGATCGGGACAACAGTCGCCGCAAGCAATAACGCGGCAGTAATATTGAACGCCCGCAACCGCGAAGGACTCGATAGGAACCGCCGCAGTTGCGCGCCGGCGAAGGTCCAGATACTGATGCTCGGCAGGTTCACGGCGCCGAAAACAAGCGCAACAATCAGAACACTGACGACCGGATTGGAGGCTTGCGCATAAGCACCGAGCGCCGTCAGCGCCATGGCCCATGCTTTCGGGTTGACCCACTGAAACGCCGCCGCCTGCAGGAATGTGAAAGGTTTGCCGGTGGCCTCCGGCGCATCGCTCGCCAGCGGAGCAGCATTGGCGATCTTCCAGGCGAGATAGAGAAGGTAGAGGACGCTTGCGGTTTTCAACACCAGAAACAGAACCGGAAACGCCTCCAGCAACTGGGCAAGCCCCAGCCCCACCAAGACGATCATCGCCATGAAGCCAAGCCCGACGCCAAGCATATGCGGCAGCGTTCGCACCACGCCGAAATTGGCGCCCGACGTCATCAACATGAGATTGTTGGGCCCCGGCGTGACGGAGGCGATAAAGGCGAAAGCGGCCAAGGCGGCGAGGAGCTCGAAGGACATGCGCGCAAGTATATAGCGGAATTTGCCGAATGAGCTTGCAAACTTTGTTTACAAGATACATTTTTCACATGTAATGACGAAAATTGACGCCATAAACGAAAAAATATTGCAGGAACTGGCGCACGATGGCCGGATCTCCAACACGGACCTTGCCGCACGGGCGGGGCTTTCCCCATCCGCTTGCCTCCGGCGCGTTCAGGAGCTTGAGCGCACAGGCGTCATAAAGGGCTACCGCGCGATCCTTGACCGAAAGGCTATGGGCGGAGGCTTCACCGCCTATGTGGCGGTCGGCCTGTCCGAACATTGCAAGAAAGCACAGAGCGACTTTGAGCGCGCCATGTCGACAGCGCGGGAAGTGCGCGAGTGCCACAATGTCACGGGAACCGTAGAATATATCCTGCGCATCGAAGCGGAAGACCTCGATGCTTACAAACATTTCCACACGGAAGTCCTCGGCCAGACGCCAAGCGTCACGGCCATCACCTCCTATATCGTGATGTCTTCGCCCAAGGATGAGCGCGCATAACAGCGCAGCGCCGGAACCATTAACCACAATAACTGTTTCTCTCACGACTCAAACAGGAGGGTGTGATGAAACAATATGCTTTTGCAGCGTTTGCTGCACTCGCGATGGCCGGTTGCGCGACTGGCGGCTATGGCCCCGTTTATCAAGCGTCAACCTCGCAATATGATGATGGTTACGCTGATGCGCGTCTCGATGACAATCGCTACCGGGTTCAATACCGAATTGAAAATGGCGACCTTCAGCTCGCACAGGACTGGGCGCTGCGCCGCGCGGCGGAATTGACGCTCGATCAGCGCTATGACTGGTTTCAGATCATCAGCCGCAACAGCACATTCCGCGATGATGACTTCAGACGTTACGAGCCTTACCGCGCATATAATGACAACTACAACGACCGTCCGCGGTATGATTCACGCTATGACGATGACGCACTTGTCGTGATCGAAGTTGTGATGGGCAACAACCCGCCGCCCCGTAGCGCCAGCGTTTATGAAGCGCGTCAGGTCCTCGACTACACGCGTGGCAATCGCTACTAAAAAAAAACGCTAACTTCTTTTCTCTTCCGGAGCGCGCGAACTTTGCTTTGCGCGCTCCCACATTTTTACATCGCGGAGCCAGCGGCCATAGGCCGACATGGAGGCAAGCGCAAAGCCGTAAACACCGCCGCGGAAATATTTCTGCAAGAGATATTTCTTCGCGAAATAAAACGGAAACCCGGCGATGATCCGCGCCGCCAGATAAGGTTTGGACTTCAGCGGCAGCGTCTGTGCACGCACCGTTGAATTACGGTTGAGTTTATCCATGAACTGCGCTGCGCCAGTGAACGCGTGATGCAACAGGGGCTCTCCGAGCCGCCCCACCGTGACGCCGTCAGGAATATCGAACTGATCCCACGCCTTATGCGCTGGCGCGCGCACCGCGCGCCGGTCATAGAGCTTATGACGAACCTGCAAACCGAAATCGCGCCACGGGGCGCCGATAGGGGGAACAAGCGCCAGCATGGTGCGGTAAATTTTATGGGCCGGCTCGCCGGCCTCAAATAGCGCGGTGATCTCAGCCGCCAGTTCGGGGCTGACAATTTCATCCGCATCGAGATCGAGGAGCCAGTCATGCCGGCATGAATCTTCCGCCAGACGCTTCTGGAAACCATTGCCCAGCCACTCATGCTCGATGATGCGGGCGCCCGCCGCCGCGGCGATTTCCTGTGTGCCATCCGTTGATCCGGAATCGACGATGACGACTTCATCCGCGATCAGCAAAGCCGCGCGCACCACATCGGCGATCATCCGCGCCTCATTAAGCGTGCGGATATAGGCGGAGACAGGCGGGCGCGATTCGGTTTGCATCTGCGAGACATAAAAGAAAACGCGGCGCACGGGAACTCCGTGCGCCGCGTCGTCATCGTCTTATATCTCAGCTCGCCTGTTTTTTCGCGATCCAGGCGTCCACATTTTCTTCCAAAATCGCCAGCGGCACAGCGCCGTCGCGCAAGACCACATCGTGGAATTCGCGTACATCGAAACCGTCGCCAAGCGCCGTCTCGGCCCGGCGGCGCAATTCGAGAATTTTCAACATGCCGACCTTATAAGCCGTCGCCTGACCCGGCATGACGATATAGCGCTCAATCGCCTTGATGCAGTCCCCTTCCGGGTTCGGCGTGTTCTCAAGAAGATAGTTGATCGCCTCTTCGCGGGTCCAGCGCTTGTCATGAAGACCTGAATCCACGACGAGACGCGCGGCGCGCCATAGCTCCATCGCAAGACGGCCAAAATCGGAATAAGGATCTTCGTAAAGCCCCATCTCTTTCGGCACGAACTCGGAATAGAGCCCCCAGCCTTCCGTATACGCCGTAAACCCGCCAAACCGGCGGAAGCTCGGCACGCCTTCCAGCTCCTGCGAGATCGCAAGCTGCATATGGTGGCCCGGAATGCCCTCATGATAGGCGAGCGCGCGCATCTGATAACTCGGCATATCCGCCATATTATAGAGATTGGCGTAATAGATGCCCGGGCGCGATCCGTCCGGCGCAGGGCGCTGGTAAAACGCCTTGCCTGCGGCGCGCTCACGGAAAGGTTCTACCCGCTTAACGATAATGTCCGCCTTTGGTTTCGTCAGGAACAATTCGTCAAGACGGCCGCGCATATCGTCGATAATCGCCGTCGCTTCGGCAAGGTATTCCTCGCGGCCCTGATCGGTATTCGGATAGGTGAAGCGCTCATCCGGGTCCTCTCGCATGTACACAAAGAACTCCTGCAAACTTCCGTCAAAGCCGACCTGGTTCTTGATCGCTTCCATCTCCGCATGAATCCGAGCGACCTCTGACAGACCGAGATCATGAATCTCTTCAGCGCTCATGGTCGTCGTCGTCATCTGTTGCAGGCGATTGGCGTAATAGGCGCCGCCGTCAGGCAGCTTCCAGGCGCCGTCATCAACCGCCGCTGTCGCCATTTGCTCTTCAAACATGGCGATTAACGCTTCATAGGCGGGCTTTACGGAATTCAACATCGCATCGACCGCCTGCGAACGCAGGTCTTCCTTCACTTCATCGCTGATCTCGAGCGCGTTCACCTTCTTGTTGAAATCCTCAAGCATCGTCGATGTCTTACCGCTCTCATCGAATGGCGCGCCGGAGATGATGTTCTTCGAGGTCGCGATCATCTGCGGATAAGACCACTTCGGCGGATTCACGCCATTGGCGAATTGCGCCTCGGCGTTTTCCTGATGCTGACCGAGAAAGGTTTCAACGCCGCGAAGGCGGGAAATATAGGCCTCTGCGTCTTCGAGCGTATCGACACGGTGCTGGTTGATGAGAAACGCCGGCACCGATGAATGCGGCCCGCGGAACTGGCTGAATTCATACCAGTGATTGCGCCAGGGGAAGTTGCGCTCAGACTGTTCGCCTTCATATTCATAAAGACGGTAGGAGAGCTGCGCCGACGGGTCGAGGGCGTCGTAATCGAACGTCTCGCGCATTTCCGCCAGCGCCGCCATTTCAAGCTCATGCGTTTCCTGCGCATATTCATCGGTGGCGTTGTCCCATTCGCCGTAATTGGTCTTGCGGCCCAAAAATGTCTGCGACATGGGCGAGCGGGCGACGCCCGCCTCGAATTGTTCTTCAAACCAGGCGTTGATTTTTTCTGATTCCGTTTGTTCGGTTTCTTCCGCGCCGACGGGCGACGCTGCGCTGTTCTGCGCTGGCGCTTCACCTTGTCCGCAGGCGGCGGTCAGGGCCGAAAAGGCGACGGCGGTGAGAAGAAACTTGCGGGAAAGGGTCATTCAAACGCTCCGAAATAGCTGGCGCCGGCGGCGCCGACAATTGGCGGAGAAGCTAGGCGATGCGGGGAAAAGGGGCAAGGCGCGGGGTCATTCACCTTCTGCGGCGTATTCGTCGCGTGAAGTAACCGCCGTGTCTGGAAAGTCGGTGAAAAGGCCGTCGACACCGGCATCAAGAAATAAATTATACTCGATGTAAATAAGCCCATCCCCCATGTTCTCGGGAACCCATTTGAGAGGTTCGTTGGCGGCTTCAAACTCAAATGATGACTGATGTTGCTCTTGGGCCTTAAGACTCACAGTGGCTTTGCTGACAAATGGACCTTTCAAGTTAGCGTTTCTCTGGTCGGCTCTGAATGTCCACGGGTGTACGGTTAGCCCTAATTTGTGAGAACTCGAAACAAAAGAAGTAAGACCGCCTTCTTCATTCAGAATCAAATCTTTTGACGGCCCCACCCCATCCGCATAGGCCGCAATCTCCGTGAGCGGAATATTCGGCCCGGCGCCGGGCATTTCTTCATAGACAAGCTGGACGAGTTTCGCGTCAGTTTTTTCTTTTAGACGCTTCAGAATGTCCGGCTCAAAGGACTGGATGAACACCGGCCCCGCATCGAACCCTTCCAGCGCGGCCAGCAAGGGCTGCTCGAAATCCATGCCGATGAATTGGAAATAACCGGGATGTTTGGTTTCCGGATAGACGCCCACGGGACGACCCAGCGCTTCCGCCCGCGCCGACACGAAAATCAGCACATCCGCAAAGGTCGGGATTCCATAGAGCCCGTCATAGTCCTTTGACCGGCCCGGAAAGGGCTGAACCGCGCGCAGCGTCTTCAGTTCTTCGAGCGTGAAATCCTCAACCCACCAGTCTTCCCGGGAGCTGTCATCAGGATCGGCGTTGGGCTTTTTACGGGCCGCAAATTCAGGATGCGCCGCGACATCAGTCGTCGTCGACAGATAGCGGTCATGGCGCGCCACCAGAACGCCGTCTTTGGTGAGCACAAGATCAGGCTCGATCACATCGGCGCCTTGCTCAATCGCAAGACCATAAGCCTCCAGCGTATGTTCGGGCAGATAGCCGCTGGCGCCGCGATGGGCGATGATGAGCGGCGAATCGCCATTCAGTGTCGGCCATGGGCGATTCTCGGCCGTTATGGCCGCACCATCGTCAGCGCAAGCCGCCAGCACAAGCAGCGGCGCCAGCCAACTCCATCTTGTCCCGCTCATGAACGCCCCTCCGCCGATTTCCCGGACTAGAGTGTGGGCTATCGGGCGCTCTTTCAAGCGGCGCACATATTGCCGCTTCACCAGCCATCTGAGGGCCTGAGAAAAATTCTCACGATAGACGACGGAAATAATCTCGCCGTCCGTTTCACTCTTGTCCGCGCGCTGAGCCCGTTAGCGCCCCGATGCACGGGCCTGAAAGCGCGGATTGCCCTCCGGCTCCCCGCCGCAGCTTATCCATTCGCCCCAAAGAATGGCTGCGGCGGGAGCCCCCATCCTTGCGCGCTAGTCAGCGCCCATGGTCAGCACAGCCGCATAGGCGTCGACGCCATAGAAGAGATTGCCAATCCGGATATTCTCGTCAGCCGAGTGCTGGTTGTTATCGTAATTGGCGATTGGCAGGATCACGATGGGCGCATCGGAGACGCTTTCAAACATATAAAGCGGCAACGACCCGCCGAGGCTCGGATTTAAAATCAGCTCATCGCCTGCGACCGTCCTTAAGGCGCCGACCAGCGGTGCGACTCTCGGATCGTCCATCCGGCTCCGCATGGCGGGGTAGCCACCGCTGCGCGTGACCTTTGCAATGAGCGGGTGATGCACGCGCGTGTCAGCGTCCGGGTCTTCGCGCGTAATGAAATACCCCATCTTCTTGATATGCCCCTCAAGAATGTTCAGCATCTCTTCGGAGTCATTGCCTTTCACAAGCCGTATGCCGATCGACGCCGTCGCTGAAGGAGGGATGACGTTGCGTGACAGCGCTCCCACTTCCGCGCTTTTCAGGCCTTTGAGATTCAAGGCCGGCAGCAGGAGTCGCTCGGCAATCGGCGCATTGTCCATTTCTGTTTCAGCAAGCCCGAAGGTTTCGCGCAATTCATCGTCAATATCCGGCATCGCCGCAATGGCGGCGCGCTCCGCTTTGGAAATCGGCGCCGTGGATTTATAAAACCCCTTGATAAGTACACGACCCTTTTCATCCTTCATGCTGGCGAGAAGCTGCGCCAGACGCCAGCCCGGCCCCGGCGCCCAATTGCCATAATGACCACTATGGAGACCGCGATTCGGGCCATAGACCGTCACCTCCAGCCCCGTGACGCCGCGCACGCCAAATACAAGTTGCGGGCGCCCACTCTGATGGGTTGGCCCATCACAAAAAAGCCAGAGACCGACATCAGCGAACTTATCTGCATGGACCTCGAGATAATCGTCGAGATAATCGGACCCTGCCTCTTCCTCTCCGTCGAAGATGAGTTTGATGTTCGACGTGAAACCAATCCCTGCTTCGTCCAGCGCATCGATTGCAGCGAGAAGCGCGGGGATCGGCGCCTTGTCATCGCTCGCAGAGCGCGCATAAAGCCGCCAGTCTTCGTCAACTGCCTCTCCCGCTAGAGGAAACGAAATTTCTTCTCCGCCTTCGGTCATCGCACGCGAATAGAGGCGCGGCTGGAAAGGCGGATGGGTCCATTCCGCAGGCTCCGTCGGCTGCCCGTCATAATGAACATAGATAGCGATCGTGCGCTCGGCGTCCGGTGTCTCGCGAAGGCCATATATCAAAGGCGGCGCCTCATCGCTCTCCAGCAACTCCATTTGAAAACCGCGCTCTTTAAAAAGACCGCTGATATAGTCCGCGTTGCGGCGAATATTTTCCGCATCATTAGCGTCATTGGGAAGTGACAGCAGATCAACAAACCCGTTGAGAATCTCGGCTCCATGCGCCGCGCGCCAGTCGCGCGCCGCCGCCACCGCAGCCTCAGTATCATTTGCAAATGCGCCTGAGAGCAGCCCGAAACCGCCCGCCATCGCCGCAATCATATGTTTCATCAGTCGTCCCGCGTCACAATGTAAAATAAAAAGCCCGGACGGGATCAAACCACGTCCGGGCTCTGTTCGCAAAAGCTTGTGAAAGCTTAGTGGGTGGATTGCCGCTCAGCCTGGTTTTCCATATAGGCGTCAAGCTCATCTTCCACTTCCGCCACGGCCTTCTTGTCTTCCGGCGAGGCGTCGGCGACCGTCTCCATCATCATTTTCACCTGCTCCATTTGCGCCTTCATTTCCGGCGGCATCATCTTGAGCATTTCCGGGTCGATCGCCTCCATTTGCGCCATGACGCCTGGATTCTCCTTATCCATTTTAAGCGCCATATAAGCGATCATCACCTTGTCGCCGGCAAGACCCCAATCCTCCGGATTGAAACCATGAGGTTTTACCGCTGAAGAAAGCTCTCCGTAATCGGAAGGATGTTTCATTTTCAGCGCCTTCACGGCGTTGGAAAAGGGCTTGAATTCTTCGCCCGGCTTGGGCTGGGTATCGACGCGCATTTCATCTGTCCGGCCTTCGGCTTCAAGCTTTTTGCCGAGACTCTCTACAGAAGGCAGCGAAGCGACAAAGCGTTTCGCGGCATCCGCAGTCAGCGCCGTATCCCCCGCGAAAGCCGGGCCCGCCGCAAGCAGCAATACAGCGCCAATCGCCATTATAAATTTTTTCATACCAGAAACTCCCCTTTGGTGAATCAAATAGCCAAGGGCAGTCTAGGCGCATTTCTCCGTCCGCGCGACCGGCTTACCAAATATTATAGGGGACTGGGTCATCGGGCGTTCAGTGAGAATCGCCCTGACGATCTAAGTTTTATTAATCACACCGGCAAGACGCAAAACCGGCTTTCCCTTTTTCGCCCGGCGCTCTATCGCCCGCGCTCTTTCACCATTTCGGCGCGGTTCGGATTGACCTTTTCCGGCGCGTCGTCGTCGGGGAATTTGAAATCCGCCTGACGCACCACATCGCGCCATTTTTCATCAAATGCATATTTGGCGAAGCTGCCCGCACGATCAACCCAGTGAAAAAAGATATGCGCCGACCAGCGATTGGGGTTCGGACTAATCCGGCCATGCAAATAATTGATACCGTTATAGATGACCGCGTCGCCAATCCCCATGGGTGCGCCATGCAGCCTGATATCGCCTTCTTCATTGGCGATATCCGCGGGCCGCCGCTCTTTAGCATCATAATATTTATCACTGATATTCAGTTCCCAGATATAATCATTGGAATAACCGAGCGTCAGCGACATGGCGTGCTCGCAATTCATGGCGTCGCTGTGAAGATGACAGACATCCCCCTGACGATAGACGCGGAAATAAGCATGCGAAGGCAACAGATCCTTGCCGACAACGGTCGACATATAAGAGGTCAGCCCCCATTGCAGCATCGCCATGGGCGTGTAGTCGAAGGAGTAACACTCATAGGCTTTCTTGTCAGTCAGAAAAGTCTTGATGTAATCGCCCTGATAGCTTTCCCAGTCGCCGCCCAGCTCCTGCTGAAACTTGTACAGCGTCGCGTCAGCGACTTCGACAGGCATGACCTTGCGCGCCATGGTCCATCCACGCCTTTCATATTCCGCACGCTGTTCTTCGATACTCGCCGCTCTGTCCATAGAAGGTCTCTTCCGAAAAACTTGTCTATTAATCCTGATCGACGCCGGCGCGCAGCCAGCCTGTGACCGATACTCGCGTCTCACCGGCAAAGGGGGATACAAACCCCACCGAATGGGCCGCCGGCACCGAAAACATGTTCAGTGTATTAAAGGACGGCATGAAAGCGCCTTCAATATGCCCGTCCTCGTCGAAAAAATTAAGATAGCCGCCCCAATCCTCGCGCCA
This sequence comes from Alphaproteobacteria bacterium, assembly GCA_030426465.1. GTDB lineage: Bacteria > Pseudomonadota > Alphaproteobacteria > Caulobacterales > Parvularculaceae > Hyphococcus. Next base: position 66,507 of record JAUHYK010000008.1, on the reverse strand, counting down.
TTCCTTCGTCAGATTCAACACGAAGGCGGCGCGGCGGTTTTTACCTTCCACCGCATCATTGTGAAGCGTGAGGAAATGCCCGGGACCGTAAAGCGTCGCCTGTGCATCGGCGAAGGCGATGTCGTCAAAACCGGTGACGCGGCGCACGAAACTCAGGAACGGCTCGGCGTTTAAAAACTCTACCGCCGCTTTCAGTTGAGCCCCGAGATCGGTTCCCGCTTTCCAACGGTCATAGACGGGAATGTTTTCGTAGTAATAGGAAAAACCCTTCTGCGCCTCGACATAGATAATGTCTTCCGTCGTGCCGACCTTTTCGTCGTCAAGCTCGCGCCAACCGGCTGCATCGATATCGAAATGCTTGCCATTGGCGAAGAAGACAAGATTTTTATGGGGCTCCCTGTCGATCGCCTTGCGCAGCGCCTTTGCATCCTCGGCGTCAAGCACCTTTGGGATCGAGATACGACCCAGCGCCTTGTAGCGCTCATTCAGCTCTTTCGGGTCGAGAGTCGGGTTAAGTTTCATCGTAAAATCCGTCGCCTCCAGGCGCGCCTATCGTGGCATGGGCGCAGCGGAAAAGGGAGAGGGCCCGTCGCGACTAATCGCCCGTCACTCTCGTCCTGCCTGCTTTTATCTCGGCGCGGCGGCGCTTGTCGTCGAGGCGCTTTCGTTTCTGGCTCGGCGTCACGCGGGTTTTGACCCTTTTCTTCGGCGGCGTCGCAGCGCGCTCAATCAGCGCAGCGAGGCGCTCTCGGGCGTCTTCGCGGTTTTGCTCCTGAGAGCGGAACCGCTTCGCCTCGATCACAAGTTCACCCTCGCGGGTCATGCGTCGCCCGGCAATGGATTTGAGCCGCGCCTTCACAGCATCGCTCAGCGACGGCGAGTTCCCGACATGGAAACGCAGCTGCACTGCGCTCGCGACCTTGTTGACATTCTGTCCGCCGGGCCCGGAAGCGCGGATGAAAGTCTCAACAAGCTCCCAGTCGGGAATTGTGATATCGCCAATTGAAATCGCCATGAGGCTCAATACACTTTAGGCCAAAGAACGAAAACTGATTTTGAGGATAAACCCCATGACCGAGATTTCGCCGGAGCTTCAGGAAAAACTCGACGCCGCCACATTCCGGCGCCTCGTTTCGCATCTTCAGAACCGCCCGGATGTGCAGAATATCGACCTGATGATCCTCGCCGATTTCTGCCGCAACTGCCTCGGCGACTGGCAACGTGAAGCAGCGGAAGCGGAAGGCGTGTCGATGACGAAAGACGAAGCCCGCGAGCGCGTCTACGGCATGCCCTATTCTGAGTGGAAAGAGAAACACCAGAAGAAAGCGACGCCGGAGCAGATGGCGGCGTTCGAGGCGAGAGGGAAAGATAAGGCGTAGTTACAGAGCCATTCGCTCTTTACGCGCTTCGCTCGCACGTTTCTTGACGCTCTCCGACTTCAACTGTCCGCAAGCGGCGAAAATATCGCGTCCACGGGGAGTCCTAATCGGCGAGGCGTAGCCGGCGCGCGAGATGATGTCGGCGAAGCCTTCGATCCGCTCCCAGCTTGAACATTCATATGGCGCGCCCGGCCACGGGTTGAACGGGATCAGATTGATCTTCGCCGGAACGCCCTTGAGAAGACGCACCAGCGCCCGCGCTTCGGCGTCGCTGTCATTAACGCCCTTTAGCATCACATATTCAAAGGTGATGCGGCGCGCATTGGAAAGACCGGGGTAAGCGCGACACGCGTTCATCAGTTCCTTGATCGGATATTTCCTGTTGATCGGCACTAGCTCGTCACGCAGGACGTCATTGGTGGCGTGAAGCGAGATCGCAAGCATCGCCGAGGTTTCCGCGCCGAGCCGGTGCATTTCCGGCACGACGCCGGACGTCGACACAGTGATGCGGCGGCGCGAGATCGAAATCCCGTCATCGGCGGAGATAACGTCAATCGCGCGTTCGACATGATCGAGATTATAAAGCGGCTCGCCCATGCCCATGAAGACGATATTGGAAAGACGCCGGTCGTCGCCGCCGGAGGGCCATTCTTCGAGATCGTCCTTGACCGCCATCACCTGATTGACGATTTCAGCCGACGTCAAATTGCGCACAAGTTTCTGCGTGCCCGTATGACAGAATGTGCAGGCGAGCGTGCAGCCAACCTGTGACGAGACACAGAGCGCGCCCGCGCGCCCCACATCGGGGATGTAAACGCACTCGACTTCAACGCCGGGGCCGAGGCGGATGAGATATTTTCGCGTGCCGTCAACAGAGACAAGACGCTCCGTCACCTCAGGCCGCGCCACAACGAACCGCCCGGCAAGTTCGGCGCGCATTGTCATGGCCGCGAAGTCGGTTGCGCCGGCCACATAAATCCAGCGCCAGATCTGGGCGCCGCGCATGCGCGCCTTTTTCTCATCAAGCCCGAACGCATCGCGCAATTGCGCCGCGATCTCGCCACGGGTCATGCCAGCGAGATTTTGAAGCCCTGCTGTTGCGGGCCGCGCGGAGAGGTCGAGTTCAGTCATGATGGCCGGGGATATAGGCGTTTGAGCCCAACCGCGCAATTGGCCCGCAATTGGGCGGCAGCAACCGCCCGGCAAACCTATTTCGCCGTAAACGCTTCCTTGGCGGCCTTGAGGCGCGCAATGCTCTCCTCCGGCCAATACTCACTCATCTTGTAATAGCCCTTTACCGCCGGCATCGCATGAGAAAGCTCCACCCATGGCTGTTTCGAGGCGGTGAAAATCTGGATATCAGGGGGAACCTGATCCGGGTCGTCAAGCGTTCCCACACGGATGAAAGCGATAGCCGGCCCCGCCCCGCCATAATGGCTCCATAAGGCGACATTGCAGTCGGGACAGCGATGGATCTTTTGCCCCCGCCCGCTCTCTGATGGCGTGTCGACGCAGACCGTGTCGGCGCCCAGCATTTCGACGCAATCCATTTCCACCATCGCGTTCAGGGCGAAGGCGGCCCCGGTCTCGCGCTGACACCAGCGGCAATGGCAGCAATGGACGAATAATGGCGGGGCCGTCAGGCGATAGCGCACTTGTCTGCAGGCGCAGCCGCCTTCAGCAGAAAAAGACCCTTCCATCGGTGCCTCCCTCTATAAGTCGCTGCAGCTTAACGGGTGAAGTCGAAACGCCGCAAGGCCGACATTGGGCGCCATGGATGATTGCAAACTAGCTGCGGTCGTGGTGAGTGAGCCTTCGGAGAACCCAGCTTTATGACTTCATCAGCGCCGCCGGCCGCGAGCGCGACCACCGCCACACAACGCAGGATCGCCATCGCGCTCCTCTTGGTGGGCGCCGTCTGCGCCGGCATGGGCCAGACCATTGTCTTTTCAGTTCTGCCGCCGCTGGCGCGGGAAATCGGCCTGTCGAATTTTCAGGTCGGCGCGATCTTCGCTGTCTCGGCCACCGCCTGGGTCTTCACCGGACCGATCTGGGGGCGGATGAGCGACCAGCGAGGCCGCAAGCCGTTTATCCTGGTCGGCATGATCGGCTATGCGGTGTCCATGTCGCTTTTCGGCGGCTCCATCATGCTCGGGCTCGCGGGCGCTTTTTCCGGCCTGCCGCTTTATCTGCTTCTGGTGGCGACGCGCAGCATTTACGGCCTTGTCGGCTCCGCGGGGCCCCCGGCCGCGCAAGCCTATATCGCCGACCGCACCTCAAAGCATGACCGCACCGCGGGCATCGCCGGATTTTCTGCAGCGTTCGGCTTCGGCGCCATGCTCGGCCCCGGCTTCGGCGCGGCGGCGTCGCTTCTTGGGCGCATCGTTCCGTTTTTCGCCGCCTCGGCGCTGGGCTTCGTGATGATGCTCGCGGTGTTCGCCTTCCTTCCGGAACGCACCGGGCCGACACAGCGCAAGCATGGAAAACGCGTCAAGCTCGGTGATGAACGCCTGACAGCCTTCCTCATCACGGCGCTGACTTTCTCCGTCATCAACGCCATTCCGATCCAGACTATCGCGTTTTATTTTATCGACCGGCTCGGCTATTCAACCGTCGAGGCGCCCGCGTATGTCAGCATCGGGCTGACCGCCGGCGCCATGGCCTCGCTCTTTGCGCAGCTCGTGATCGTGCAGCGTCTGCGTCTTTCCCCGGCGCGGCTCATGCGCATCGCCCCGGCGCTGATGATTGCTGGCCATTTGACAATCCTTCTGTCCGATCACCTCTGGCCCGTGGTTCTCGGCATGGTGGCGAGCGGTCTCGGATCGGGCATGGCGTTCCCCGCAGTGACCGCCGCCGCCTCCCTTGCTGTCGAGCCTGATGAACAGGGCGGCGCCATTGGCCTTGCCGGCGCAGCGACAGCGTCGGGCTTTATCGTCTCGCCGGCCATTGCTTTCTGGCTTTACGCCCACACGCCGCAGGCGCCGTTCATCCTGTCGACCACGCTCGCGATATTCTTGCTTGTTTTTGTCTGGAGAAGCCGGAAGGTCGGCGCAGCGATCGCGCCCCATGCGGAGGACGTTCCGGAAGAAGCGACCAGCGACCCCGCCGCGGCGCCGTATCAATAGGTTGGCTAATCAGCGGTTGTCTTGCCGTCATCGTCGAAGAAAAGAATATCCCCCGGCTGGCAATCTAGCTCCTTGCAGATAGCTTCAAGCGTCGAAAAGCGGATCGCTTTCGCCTTGCCGGTTTTGAGAATGGAAAGATTGGCGATCGTCACGCCCACCCGTTCGGAGAGCTCCGTCAGCGACATGCCGCGGTCGAGCAAAACCCGATCAAGTTTGACGGAAATCGACATTAAACGGTGAGGTCCTGTTCTTCTTTCATGCGCGCGCCTTCGCGGAACACTTCCGCAAGCACGAACACGGTGATGATTGCGAGCCAGGCGAGGAACGTCATGTTGAGCTCAACATCGGCGTCAAAGATCAGCGACAAAAAACCGAACGCGAATTTGGCGCCCTCTCCCATCAGGAGCGCATAGCCAATGCCGCGAAACCGGTCGGCGTTCTCTTTGACAAAAGGCGATCCGAACCGCAGCGCTTTTAGGATTTCCAGGAGGCGGTTCACGACAAACAACATCACTGCCGTTGTGACAAAGGCGTAGGAGACCTTGATGAAGTCTTCAGCATCGACGACGCCATCAATATTGATCCCGTCGGAGTGCGAAAAAAGATCTGCGATAGCCGGCGCAAAGGGCAGAATGATCAGCGCAAGGGTCACAAGGCCCAGCATGATCCACAAGATCACGCGCGTGACATGAAGGCCGACTGCGAGAATCGACGATAGCGATCCTTTGCCTATCGCGCGCATATTGAAATCTCCGTCTTGGTGAGCATGAGCAATCGAAAAAGCCTTCCCGGCCCCTAGAACAGGGCGATCAGGCAGAAGGCTTTTTCGCAGCTTTGCCGGGCGTCGTCAGCCCCGCTCTCGGCGGGCGAGGCGACGGCGAGGGAGTAAAGGCTCGCCGCCGCGAAGGCGGCGAACACCGCCGCCGCCGTTCTGTGGAAAAGTTTGGACATTACGCCACCCCAGCGAAGGAGCCGATCGCCGAGACATAGCCGGCGGCGATGACAGAAATGGTCAGGAATACGGCCAGTCCATTGACAAAGTAGCCAAATTTATCGAAACTTGAGTTTGAGTTAGCAAAGCGCATGGGTTTCTCCTTTTCTTTCCTGTGTTAGCGGCTCGTTTTTGATCTTCTTGAGCGGCGGTTTTTCCGCCGCTCTTTTTTTTCGGGCTGCTATTTGGGCCTTTCGGGCCCTGTTGTTTGGCCGGTTTTCCCTTTTTCTCGGGCGGGGCCGACCTTTCCCCGGGTTTCTCCTTTTTGGCTCTTTTCGCCGGTTCGCCCGGTCTTTTCGGCCTTTTTCTTTTCACCCAGGGTCTGGTATTTCTCCGAGCCCGGGGTCCTGTGCTTGCGGCGTTGATCACCGTCTTGTTGATTATCGATATAGACTTATCGAAAAACAATGCAAGTGGTTTTTGCCGAAAAACGATAATTTTTTTTCGATAAGGGATAAAAACATGGGCGAGAATGTGCGGAAATTAGGGCCCGGACGCCTCGTCATCGCTTCTCACAACGATGGAAAAGTAAAAGAAATCAATGAATTACTTGCCCCGCTCGGCATTGAGGCGATCTCCGCAAAAAAACTTGGCCTTGAAGACCCTGAAGAGACCGGAACGACCTTCGCTGAGAACGCCCAATTGAAGGCGCTTGCCGCCGCGAAGGCCGCAAACCTGCCGGCGCTGGCCGATGACAGTGGCCTCGCCGTAACGGCGCTCTCCGGCGCACCCGGGATATTTTCGGCCCGCTGGGCGGGCGAGCCCCGGGATTTCGACGCCGCGATGAAAAAGGTGGAATCCGCGCTCTTTGACAGCGGCACGGAGGACTTTTCGGCGAAATTTGTCTGCGCCCTCTGCCTCGCCTGGCCAGACGGGCACACGGAAATTTTTGAAGGCGATGTCAAAGGCGTTCTTTGTTTTCCGGCGCGCGGGGAGAAAGGCTTCGGCTATGATCCGATCTTCGTCCCGAATGGCTATCACGTCACCTTTGCGGAAATGGAGCCGGACGAAAAACACGACATCTCCCACCGCGCGGATGCATTCCGTAAACTGATGAAAGCGCATTTTTGATGTTTAGAAGTTTTCTCGCCGCTCTTGCGCTCGTTTCTCTGGCCGCTTGCGCGACCAATAAAGAAACGCCCCAAACCGCCGAAGCGCTGCCCGCGCCGTCGCTGGAAAAAATCGCCGACAATGTCTGGATTCACAAGAGCTATGATTATGTCAGCGGCTGGGGGCTTGTCCTGTCGCAGGGACTTGTTGTGCAAACAGATAAGGGTGTCATTCTTGTAGACACCGCATGGACCGACGAAGAAACGGAAGCGCTACTCAATCTAGTCGAATCGGAAACTGGCGGCCTGCCTTCGACAGCCATCGTTACGCACGCGCATAGCGACAAGATGGGCGGCATGAGCGCGCTTCATGCTCATGGCGTAGAAACCATCGCGCACCAGTTTTCCAACGAAGATGCGCCTGCGCGCGGTCTGAGCCCTGCAAAAAAAAGCCTGGCGTTGGAGGAAGGGGCGACGCAGCTAGTCATTACCACCCACTCGCAGAACCATCATTACGAAATTTATTACCCCGGCGCTGGCCACACACGCGACAATATCGTCGTCTATTACGCACCGGCGAAAGTGCTGTTTGGCGGATGCCTCATTCGGCCCGGCGAATCCAAAAATCTCGGCAACACGGCTGATGGCGATGTAAGCCACTGGGCTGAAGCCGTCAGGAATGTTGCTGAGGCTTTTCCGGAAGCAGAGATTGTCATCCCGTCTCACGGGCCCATGGGCGGACGGGAGCTCCTTGACCACACAATCGAGCTTGCGGAACAGGCCGCCGCCGCCCAGTGACAAAGCCCCGATGACAACGAAATTAGGCGTTTATATTCATTGGCCCTATTGCGCGCGCATCTGCCCCTATTGCGATTTCAACGTCTACAAAAACCGCGACGTGGACGTGGACGCCTGGATCAGGGCGCTGACGCGTGACCTCGACCATTACGCGGCGCGAACGCAAGGCCGGAAACTGACAAGCCTCTATTTTGGCGGCGGGACGCCGTCGCTCGCGCCGCTACCGGTCATCGAAAGCGTCATCGAAACTTGCGCACGCCTTTGGGGGTTTGAGCCGGACGCCGAAATCACCCTTGAAGCCAACCCGACGGACGCCGAGCAGTCGCGTTTCGAAGCGTTCGCCAGGACAGGCGTCAACCGTTTGTCCTTGGGCGTGCAAAGCTTGCGCGATGAGGCGCTCAACTTTCTCGGCCGCGACCATGACGCAGCCTCCGCCAAGCGTGCGATTGAAGCTGCGAAAGCCGCCTTCCCCCGTGTCACCTTCGATCTGATCTATGGCCGCCCCGGCCAGACGCTAGACGACTGGCGCATAGAACTCGGCGAAGCGCTAACCCTCGCGCCGCAGCATCTTTCGCTCTACCAGCTCACCATTGAACCGGGAACGGCCTTCGCCATCGCTGTCGATAAAGGCCGCTGGACGCCGCCTGAGGATGACATCACAGCAGACATGTATGACGCCGCGCAGGAGATGACGGCGGCGGCGGGGCTTCCCGCTTATGAAATCTCCAATCACGCCGGGCCGGGCGAGGAGAGCCGACACAATCTCGTTTACTGGACCTATGGCGACTATGTGGGCGTCGGTCCCGGCGCCCACGGGCGCCTAACTAAAAACCACGCCCATGGAGGACTGGCGGAAGACAGTCACCGCATCGCCACCGAAACGCCGCTGGCGCCGAAAGACTATCTCGCCGGGGCGCCGCACACGCAGACGATCCTGAGCAAGAGTGAGGCGACCATGGAGCGCTTCACAATGGGGTTGCGGCTTCGCAAGGGCATCGCGTTACACGAAACGGACCCGTTCTTCACTGACGCCGCCACAGGCGCCGGCGCCTATGAACGCATCGACCGGCTCATCGGCGATAATCTCCTGACCTGGGACGGAGAAACCCTCGCGGCCACAGGCGATGGCCGGCGGATTTTGAACCGCGTGCTTTACGAACTCTTCGCTTGAGGCCACAACATACGCCCATGAACGACATTTCCGACATCGCCCATATCATTCAGCTCGCCGTCGCGCCGGTGTTTCTTCTCGCCGGCATCGGCTCGCTGCTGGGCGTCGTCACGACGCGCCTCGCCCGCGTCATCGACCGGGCCCGGGCCCTCGAAGAGCGGATGCTAAGTCCTCGCAATGACGCAGAGGCCGGACGCATGCGCGCAGAACTCATCAGCCTCGACCGGCGCATGCAGCTTGCCCAGCGCGCCGTTCTGTTGTTCTCAACCGCCGCCCTGATGGTTTGTCTCGTGATCGCGACCATGTTCATCGGCGATTTCATCAAGGCGCCGGTCGGCGCGTTCGTTGCGCTCATGTTCATCGCCGCCATGTTCGCCATGGCTGGCGGGCTGATGCTGTTTCTGCGTGAAATTTATATTGGCACTCGCGCCCTGAAAGTGCGCGCCGAGCTGTTGTCGAAATGACCGCAATGCGCCCTTTAAACGCTCGAGAAGTGATGATCGAGCGGTTTGAAAATGAAGGGCGCCATTGGTTTCGCTCGGCCGTCAGCCCGGCTAATCTCATGGCGATAGAAAACTATTGCCATGCGGATGGGCGCCCAGGCGCGAGGCTGAACCTGGACTTTCAGAGACGCAGACTATTCGGACCTGACAGTGAAATCGGCGCGCAGATTCGGAAAATCCTGCCCGGCGCTTTTCCCGTCAGACTAATCGCATTCAATAAAAACGAGGAAAACAACTGGTCTTTACCTTGGCATCAGGACCGGGTGATTGCTGTAAAGGAAAAGGCTGCGGCGTCGGGCTTTATCAATTGGTCGCGAAAAGGCCAATATTGGCATTGCGAAGCGCCGCTACCAATTCTCTCCCGTATGATTTTCGTACGCCTTCATCTCAATGCGGCGACCAGCGATAATGGCTCTATGGAAATCGCCGTCGGCTCTCACAACAGAGGGTTCGTAAAATCCGAGAACGCCGCGCATGAAGCTGAGAGCCTGCCGATTGAAACCTGTTTTGCGGAACGAGGAGATATCCTGACCATGAAAATGCTGACGCTCCATAAGTCGCAAGCGTCCCATGATGCTTCACCGCGCGTCGCCATTCGCATCGACTATGCAGCTGACGCATTGCCTGCGCCGCTGGAATGGGCGTTCGCCTAACTTTTCAACAAGCCTGGTTTGCGCCAAAGTAAAGTTATGACCCCCGAAGAACGAGAACGATACGCGCGCCATATCCTCCTGAAAGAAGTGGGCGGACAGGGCCAACAAAAACTGATCGCCGCGCGCGTGCTAGTGGTCGGCGCTGGCGGGCTCGGCAGTCCGATCCTATCCTACCTCGCCGCGGCCGGCGTCGGGACGATTGGTGTTTGCGACAGCGACGCCGTTTCGCTTTCAAACCTTCAACGCCAGACTCTGTTTCGCACGGAAGATGTGGGCCGGGAGAAAACCGCCGCCGCAAAGGACGCAATTGAGCGCCTCAACCCTCATATATGCGTCGAAACCCATCCGCTGGTCACGCTCGATAATGCAGACGCGATTGTCACGGCGTATGACCTTGTGGTCGAGGGCGTCGATAACTTCGCCGCACGCTTTGTGCTGAACCGCGCCTGCATCGCGGCGGAAAAACCCCTTGTCTCCGCCGCAGTCGGCCGGTTCGAGGGACAGCTCGCGACCTTCAAGCCATATGAACAGCCGGGCGTCCTTCCCTGTTATCGCTGCCTTGTGCCGGAGGAGCCGCCGCGCGACCAGCAGGTCAATTGCGCTGAAGAAGGCGTACTTGGCGCCGTCACCGGCGTCATGGGAACGCTCGCTACAATGGAAGTTTTGAAGGAGCTTCTGTCGATTGGCGACAGCCTCGCCGGGCGGCTGATGATATATGACGGCCTCAGCGCTGCATTTCGCACCGTCAGGCTCAACGCCGACCCCGCCTGCCCAGATTGCGGCGCATACGGATCAAACTAGATTGCTATGAAGATTAATCGTCGAGGGTGATGACGACGACGCTGCCATGTGTGACGGAGACTTTGGTTTCGTCAAAGCGCGGTTTTCTAAGTTTGGGTCTGACGCCATTGGAGAACGCCACAGGCTCTTTCGGGCGGCCGAGAATTTTGCCGCGATTGAGAACCCCATCGCCATTTTCGTCGAGATAGGCGGCGAAAGCGTATTCGCCGGGTTCAAGATCGCCGAGCGGGAGGACCGCAACGCCCTCTTCGTCGATGCGGGCTTCATATTTCGCCCATGCCTGCTCGAGGAAGGCTTCCTCGCTGTTATAGATGGTGAGCCGCACCGCCTGGCCCGGCGCGGCGTTGAACTCGGTGTTCACCGCGGCGACCACATGGGCCGGATCAGCATATTTGGCAAAGACGTGATCCGCCGGCACAGAATCCGCATGCGCGGCGCCAGCAACCGCCAACAACACCCCGATCCCCAGAACTCGACGCACGATACGCTCTCTTTCAATGGCCCTTCCGGGCTTTCGAACCGGCGGCCTTGAATTAACGTTGGCCGCTTCTCAATCAGACCGGGCGCCCTTCGCACCCGCACAAAATCATCTAGTGCAAAATCGGCCGGGCGCAAGCACCTTTTACTAATCGTTAAGCTAATCATGCGCCCGGAAACTTGCGATTCAACTAAAATTGCGGAAATCCTGCCGGTTGTGCCGAAGATGTTACCGGACAGCCACGCCGCCAGTGACGAAACCAGCGATTTTCGGCATCCAGGGCAGATAGCGCTGATCCATTTCGACAATTTGAAAATCCGCTGCGGACACCATCTCCGCCGGCTTTCGGTTGAGATGGCACCCGCCTGCAAGCTTGCCCCATAAGCCGTCTATCCGGTCCTGCCAGCGGGCCACCCCCCGGTCGGGAGCCGCCCCATGCTCCAGAAACACCAGCTTACCGCCGGGCTTCAGCACGCGCCGCATCCCGGCCAGCGCCTCTTCCACACCGGGAATGGTGCACAAGGCGAATGTCACCAGCACACAATCCACGCTCTCATCGGCAAGGGGGATGTTCTCGCCCGGCAAGTCGAGCCACTCCATCGGGAAAGCGAGATCCCGGACCCGCGGCTCCGCCAGCTTGCGCCACGCCGTGGAGGGCTCAAGCGCGTAAAGATGAGTGATTTTTGACTGATCGTAATAGGGAACATTATGGCCGGAGCCGAAGCCGATTTCGAGAACGCGACCTTGCGCCTTGGGGACAATCCGCTCGCGTTCTTTTGATAACTGTCCCGACCCGCAGACGCACGAAACGAGGCGCGGCTCAATATGACTGGCGTAAAAACCCATGACTGCATTTTCCTGATTTCAACGGAAACAGGAGTTATAGCTCTGCATCTGGCGCGGGCACAGCCATGAGACATTAAAGCGTTGCTAACTTTTGTTATGGGATGGCGGATGTTATCGCGCGCTTATGAACCTTTGCGATTCAACGGAAACATGATGCAAAAAGCCGCCGTCTTCTCAGCATTGCTGGTCAGTCTCGCCCTTTTCTGCGCCACGCCATTGCGCGCGGAAAACGCGCCCGAGCCGCTGCCGAGCGACAATCTCGCCACTTGGTCATTTGTCTGGGAGAACGACTATTTCGCCAACACCGACCGCAACTACACAAATGGCGTTCGAATTTCCTATCTGTCCGGCCTCAAAAAGCCTGAGGGCGTATCGAGCTTTCTCGCCTATGACATCCTCGGCGCGCATGAAGATGCGGGCGTTCGCCGGGGCTTCGCCGTCGGCCATTCGATTTTCACACCTGAAGATACGACGGCGACAGCGCCCCTCCCAGACCAGCACCCTTACGCCGGGTGGCTCTATGGCGAATATTCCGTTGTCGTGCAGCAGCGTCAGCGCGTCCACCAGATCACCCTGCAGGCGGGCGTCGTCGGCCCGGCGGCGCAGGGCGAATGGGTTCAAAATAACTGGCATGACCTGATCGACGGCGACCCGGTGAACGGCTGGGACAACCAGATCGGCAATGAACCGGGCTTTACGCTCTCTTATGACCGGCAGTTTCGCGCCTTGCACGAATTCGGCGACAGCGGCTTTGGCGCGGATATAACGCCAAGCGCCGGCGTGACGCTCGGCAATGTGGACACGCGCGTACGCGGCGGCTTCACCTTGCGCATCGGCAATGATCTTGGCGCCAATCTCTATGGCCCGCCGCGCGTGCGTCCGGCGCTGACCGGCATCGGATCATTCTCGGCGGCGGATCGTTTCAGCTGGTATTTTTTCGCAGGCGTCAATGGCGCGGCGGTCGCCCACAATATTTTCCTCGACGGCAGCCTGTTCAATGACAGCGACCCCAATCTCAACAAGAATGTGCTGGTCGGTGAGGTGCAGGCAGGCATTGCGCTGCAATTTCGCCGGGCGCAGATCGCCTACACCTATGTCACGCGCACCAAGGAATTTGAAACGCAGACAAGCGCCCAGCGCTTCGGCGCGGTCAGCCTTTCGGTGAAATTTTAGGTGCAGAAAACACTGCTTTTAGCGGGCTTTTTGTCTCAACCCGCTTTTGGCAGGCGCCCGTCATCAAGGCCGAGGATCACGCGGTCCGGTGGTTTATGACCGTCGGCGAACATCTTGATGTTGATGATCATGCGCTCGCCCATTTCGACCCGGCTTTCCACCGTCGCTGACGCCATGTGCGGCAGCAGCACCACATTCGGCGCCTTGAGAAGTTTTTCACTGGGGGCGCCGCGTTCATAAACATCGAGCCCGGCGCCGGCGAGACGCCCGCCTTCGATCATTTCGGCGAGCGCATCCTCATCGACAATTTCACCGCGGGAGACATTCACGACATAGGCTTGCGGCTGGAGGAGTTCGAGGCGGCGGCGCGACAGGAGATGGAATGTCGCCGGGGTGTGCGGACAGTTGACGGAAACGATATCCACCCGGGCGAGCATCTGATCGAGACTGTCCCAATAGGTCGCGCCAAGCTCTTCTTCGATATGCGGATTGATCGGCGTCCGGTTGTGATAATGGATCGACAATCCAAAGGCTTTGGCGCGGCGCGCAATCGCCTCGCCCACACGGCCCAGACCGATAATGCCAAGCTTTTTGCCGCGAACCCGCCGGCCCAGCATCCAGGTTGGCGACCATCCCTGAAATTGACCCGTTTCCAGGGCTCTCACGCCCTCCACAAGGCGGCGCGGCACGGCGAGGATCAAGGCCATCGCCATGTCGGCGGCGTCCTCAGCGAGGACGGAGGGCGTGTTAGTGACAGTAATCCCGCGCGCATTGGCTGCGGCGACGTCGATATGGTCGACCCCGGCGCCAAAATTGGCGACGAGACGCAACCTGTCTCCTGCGGCCTGAAAAAAAGCCGCATCGAGCCTGTCCCCGAGCGTCGGCGCCAGGACATCGGCGTCCCGGGCGCGCTCCAGCAGAGCCGTCGTGGATAGCGGAGCGTCATCATCATGAAGAACCGCGTCAAAAAGATCGGAAAGCCGCGCCTCCACCGGAGCCGGCAATTTTCGCGTCAGCGCGACCCTGACCTTTTTAGCGCTCATCGGAAAATCCCGGTCGTGAAGATGGAAAGACTTGCGGTTTCCCGCAAATCCCAAAAAGAGCGCGAAGTTAACCCAAGATTAACGGCTTTACCGCCAGGTAAGGCTTTATTCACGATCTTTGATAGTTTCGAGCGCTTGTTCATGCCGCGTTTATATTCAGTGTTGTCCGTCAGCCTTTTCGCCGCCCTCTATTTGACCGGAGCCGCCCCCGCGGCGCAAGCCGCCACGACCGGGAATATCCAGGCCGCGAGAGCGCCCGCACCGGTGAAGCTGCGCCTCGACACCCCTTCGGGCCTTCCCGTCCCACGGCTCGTTTCCCTCAAGGCAAGCAAGACTTTCTGCCGTTCAGGCCCAACATTTTCCCACCCCGTGCGGCTGACTTTCATGCGCGCCGGCCTGCCGGTGATGGTCGTGGCCGAGACCAAGGACCACTGGCGCAAGATTCGCGACGCCGAAGGCGATGAATGCTGGACCCATAAATCCAAGCTCTCGGGCGACGAAACCGCGCTGGTGCTGGAAGACGGGCTTGCGCTGCGGACCCGTCCGGATCCCAACGCTCCTGCCCGGGCGCGGCTCGGCCGCGGCGTTATCGCCCATGTGGAAGGCGCAAAAGAGGGGTGGCTGCGGGTTTCCGCCGACGGCCGCAAGGGCTGGGCCCGCGCCTCGGCGTTCTGGGGCGCGAGGGCCGATGCGCCGCTGGCGGGCAATCTCAGCCCCTGAATGTTGCGACGCATAATTGACCCTGTGCTGGTGCGCCTTTACCAAGCGGCCACAGCGCGCGACAATCGTCTACGCGTAAACCACAACTGAACAGGGCGCATGACGGAACAAAAAAACAGTTTCAGCCGCGAGGAGCTCCTCGAGTGCGGCTATCACGGACTTCGCGGACCCGGAACGGCGCAATTACCTGTGCCGCCGATGCTGATGTTCGACCGGGTCACCAAGATCACGTCCGATGGCGGCGGCTACGGCAAGGGGTTCGTGACAGCCGAACTCGATATCAATCCGGACCTCTGGTTCTTCGATTGTCATTTTCCGGGCGATCCGGTGATGCCTGGCTGCCTCGGCCTCGACGCGCTCTGGCAATTGGTGGGGTTCTTCCTTACATGGTCAGGGCATCCCGGCCACGGTCGGGCCCTCGGCGCGAAGGACGTGCGTTTCTCTGGCATGGTGGTGCCGAGCGCTAAACGCGTCACTTATGAGCTGAATGTTCGGCGCATGATGGCCCGCCCCCTGATCCTCGGCATTGCGGACGGCATTGTTAAAGTCGACGACCGTACCATCTATGAAGCAAAGGATCTGAGGGTCGGACTTTTCTCGCGCGAACAGCTCGACGCGGGACTGTCGCTGTAGGGCGACGCAGATACGTTTTCGGCGGAAGGCGAAAGGAATTTTATGCGGCGCGTAGTTATTACCGGCATGGGGGTTGTCTCATCCATTGGCGCCAATGTGGAAGAGGTGAAGGCGGCGCTTTACGAAGGCCGTTCAGGAATCGCCCATGACGCCAGCTTCGCCGAGCATGGTTTCAAATGCCAGGTCTCGGCTCGCCCTTCCGTCAATTTTGAAGACGCCCTTGACCGGCGCACACGGCGCTTTATGGGCGAAGGCGCCGGCTGGAACTACATCGCCATGAAAGAGGCGCTGGAGCAGTCCGGCCTCACCGATGATCAGGTCAGCAACCCGATGACCGGCATCATTATGGGATCGGGCGGCCCTTCCACGAAAGCCATCGTTGAAGCGGCGGACATCACCCGCAAAACCGGCGCGACCAAAAAAATCGGCCCCACCGTTGTGCCGAAAGCCATGGGCTCAACCAATTCAGCGACGCTCGCCGTGCCGTTCAAAATTCTCGGCGTCAATTATTCCATTTCCTCCGCATGCGCCACATCGGTGCATTGCATCGGCGCCGCCGCAGAACAAATCATGTGGGGCAAACAGGATGTTGTCTTCGCTGGCGGCGGTGAGGAGCTCGACTGGACCTTAGCGAATATTTTCGACGCCATGGGCGCCATGTCGACGAACTTCAATGACCGCGCCGACGTCGCAAGCCGCGCCTATGACAAAGACCGTGACGGCTTCGTGATTGCGGGCGGGGCTGCAACCGTCGTGCTCGAAGAATATGAATATGCAAAAAAACGCGGCGCGAACATCCTTGGCGAGATTGTCGGTTATTTCGCCAATTCCGACGGTTACGACATGGTGCAATTATCCGGCGAAGGCGCCGTCAGATGCATGCGCGGAGCGCTTGAGACGGTGCGCCAGCCGATCGACTATGTGAACCCGCACGGCACCTCAACGCCGGTCGGCGACCAGAAAGAAACACAGGCGATCCGCGAAGTGTTCGGCTCGGAAATCCCGCCCTTCTCTTCAACAAAATCGCTGACAGGCCACTCTCTCGGCGCCGTTGGCGCGCAGGAGCTTGTCTATGGGCTCATCATGATGCGCGACAAATTCCTCACCGCTTCCGCGCATATCGAAAACATCGATCCGGAATTTGAGGACCTGCCGATCATTCGCGAGCGCGTCGACAATGCAAAAGTCGATTGCTTCCTCACCAACTCTTTCGGCTTCGGCGGCACCAATGGCTGCCTCGTCGTCGCGAAAGTCTAAAAATTGAGCCAGGAATCCCTGATCGCCGGGCTGGTGGCGGCGCTGATCGCCAGCGCAGGCCTGTGGTGGTTCCGGCTGATCCTGCCAGTTGTCAAAAAACAGCCCAAAGCAACACGCTTCGGCGTTTACGCGATAGTCTGGCTCGCCTATTTCATAGTGACCATGATCATGATCAGCCGCAGCGGCGCTTAAACGCCCGGCGCAAACAAGGACAAAACCCATGAGCGACGAATCCGCTTTCCCCAAAGGCGATCTAATGAAAGGCAAGCGCGGGCTCATCATGGGCGTCGCCAACAAAAACTCCATCGCCTGGGGCATCGCGCAACAGCTCGCCGCGCAGGGCGCGGAGCTTTGCTTTTCCTATATCCCCGCGATGGAAAGCCGCGTGCGACAGCTTGCAGACACCATCGGCGTCGACTTTCTCGTCGAGGCCGATGTCATGAGCGACGACGACATGGACAAGGCGTTCGCCGACATCAAAGACAAATGGGGCAAGATCGATTTTCTGGTCCACGCCATCGCCTTCACCGACAAGGAGGCGCTGAAAGGCTCCTTCGTCGAGAACACCACGCGCCAGAACTTCAAGGACACGATGGATGTGTCAGCGTTTTCCTTCGTCGATGCGGCCCGCCGGTCGGCCGAAATCATGCCTGACGGCGGCTCGATGGTGACGCTCACCTATCTCGGCTCCGAACGCATTGTGCCGAATTACAATGTCATGGGCGTCGCCAAGGCCGCGCTTGAAGCTTCCATGCGCTATGTGGCGCGCGACCTTGGCCCCAAGGGCATTCGCGTCAACGCCATCTCCGCAGGGCCCATGAAGACCCTCGCCATGGCCGGCATTACGGGCGGGCGCCAGCTTATGTCCACGGGGCGCGAATGGTCGCTCCTGAAGGAAGACACCACCATGGAAGGCGTCGCCGGATCGGCGCTTTATCTTCTTTCAGATCTTGGCGCGTCCTGCGCAGGCGAAGTCCTGCATGTTGACGCCGGTTTCCACGCCGTCGCTGTGCCTGACGTCGCCACGTCTTGACCGCAGACAACATCATCGCTGCGCTGAAGCTTGCCCCGCATCCCGAAGGCGGCTGGTTTCGCGAGACCTGGCGCGCAGAGAGTGAAGGCGGCGCACGCGCAAGCGGTACTGCGATTTATTATCTCCTGAAAGCGGGCGAACGTTCACACTGGCATCGCGTCGATGCGGCGGAGATCTGGCACTATTACGCCGGCGCGCCATTGAGACTGTCGATTTCAGAAGACGGCAAAACGCAACAAGACCTGATCCTCGGCCCCGATCTCAAAGGCGGACAAAACCCGCAGCTAGTCGTGCCGCCGCATGCGTGGCAAGCGGCGCAAAGCATGGGCGATTTCACGCTTGTGGGCTGTACTGTGTCGCCAGCGTTCGAATTTTCAAGCTTTGAAATGGCGCCGTCCGAGTGGACGCCAAAGGTCTGACTATTCCGCCGCCGCCTTTTCAAGATAGGGGGCGGGATCGACGAGCACATAGCCCGGCGTGTTTTCAGCGAAATGATCGAGCCAGAATTTATGGCCTGCGCCGTAAACAATCACGACGCGGTCTCCCGGTTTCGTCACTTGCGTCAGTTTCGAGAATATCTTGGCGTTGCGCATAAACCAGTAGGCCTGCAGCTCAGCGCCCGGCTGCGCCTCGCCGCGATCATATGAGAATGTACGATAATAAAAATCCGGACTTGATAGCGGACCGTCGGAATTAAACATCAACAACAAGTCTGCGACGGAATTACCTTTCTGTGTTGCGCTGAAATCCGCCATCAATTCCTGGATTTCCGCGATCTGTCCCTGCAGCGCCTCAGCCTGGCCGGTCTCTTCCGCATGGGCCATCAACTCGCCGAATGGAAAGTAATCAGGCTCGCCATCGCTCGGCTGTTCATCAACGCCGTAAACACGCGTCACGCCAGACAGGTTCGCGAGGCGATAACCGATCTGGTAACGCTCATCGGCGTTTTCGCTCAACATACCGGGCGTAAAGGCCTGATATTTCGGATCGATATAATCCGGCGCCTCAGTGATCCGCTCAACAGCGACGACAGTCGGCTTGAACGCCGCGAGCGCATTCGCCACGGCGGCGATTTCCGCCTGGCGCTCATCCGTCAGCATATTATCGATCTCGGCGTTGGCTACATCCTGACCGGGATTGCCCATGTGAAAGGCGCCGATCACCATGACCTGAACCATGTCCGGTTCTATCATCGCCGTTTCTTCAACCGGCGCCGCTGTGGCGCAAGCCGCTACGCTTAACGACGCAACAAGCGCCAATAATCTTTTCATGCCCGTCCGTCCCCGTCTTTCCGTCAGGCATCATGGTGCCTGCGTAGAATAAAGCCGTAAAGGCGTTTGCGACAAACGGCTTCGCGAACGCGATCATTCGACGCCGGATTACTCCTCAACCGGATGAGCAACGAACACGACAGGCAGATTCCCGTCTTTGTCGGGAGCGCCAGCGACGCTGATGCGGGTGATAGAGCCATAGCCAAGCTCACTAATATCCGCCGCCCTATGCCACACTGAATCATTGGCGAAATCATAGGTCGCCAATTGAGTTCCCATGGAAGAATAGGCCATAGCGGGAAACCCTTCTTCGCTGAAGGCGAGGAAGAAATCCTGAGCCCCGGGCGGCAGCGGCAGCAACACTTCGGATGCGCCGTTCTCTACATCGACGGCGACGATTTCATAGTCTCCGGCCTCATCGCCACGCGCCGCGAACAGTACCGCTCCGTCGGGCGACGAAAGCAAAACGCGTCCGACATTCTCAAAGACATCGCGCGCCTCTCCGCTGGCGACATCCACAAATTGCAGCATCGGCGGCTCGCTGCGATAAAACACGGCCAGCGTCGCCCCGCCCTGCAGCCATTCATAATAGCCAACCGGGCCGGTCTCTATGACAGCGGCGCCTGCGTCGCCGCTATCGTGAAGCGCATGAACGCGCGTCATTTCACCGTCTTCGCTTTCCTGAATGAACGAGACGCCGCCATCGGGCGCGGGCTTCGGCGAGAACTCGCTTTTGTCGGGCGTTTGAGTGACCTGGCTCTTTTCGCCGGAAGAAAGGTCGTAAACCCAAAGGTCGGTTTTATCATCCTCATTGCCGGCGACGTAATAAAACCTGCCATCGTAAGGCTGCAAAAAAGTCGGCTGATTTTGGTAGGCAGGCGAAGCCAGAAGAGGCGCGATATCAATGATCGAAACAGCGCTGTCATCTGGGTTCAGTGCAATTTTTCCTGAAAGGATGTGTGCGATCGGGAGACCAGCGACTTCGACGGCGTCCTCGGATGAATCTACTGCAGCCTCGGGAGCCTTCGACACATCCGATGCAGGTTGACATCCCGCAACTGAAACCAGCAACACCGCACAAGCAGATTTAAATAAAGGGCTCATCGTTCGTTCCTGATGAAGGCGCGCACGTCTTTCGCCAAGGCTTCCAGCGAAGGCTGATGGATATACATCATGTGGCCGGCGTCATAGTAGGTGATGGTCAGGCGCGACCGGTCGAAGCCCGGCTGCGCGAGCGTCATTTCCGTCCCGAAAAACGGAGTCGCAAGGTCGTAATAACCATTCGCCGACAGGACCCGCAGATCGCGGTTCTGGCGCATCGCCCGCTCCACCCAGGGCGCCACATTCACATACGCATTCTGACCGCCGCCATCTTCGGCGTCCCAGTTCCAGCCGCGCACGCCGCCAAGCGTCGTATAAGGCTCGGCGATATCGACGCCGAGATCGCGACCGAAATAATCGAGCATGCCGGCCGTATAGGCGGCGTCAATGCCATAGGCGGACGGATCATACTCCGGATTTTCACCAACGCCGTCAGCTTCAACGCCGGTAAAGCGCGAGTCGAGACGCCCCACTGCAAGCCCTTCATCGCGCAGCAATTCACGCATGAAACGACGCAGGGGAATGCGCATGTTGGAGCGCGTCACATAGCTTTCGGAAAGTCCGGTAAAGGCCGCAAGCTTCGCAGCAACCGCCTCGCGCTCCGCAGCCGAGGCCAGCTGGCCCTTGAGCAGCGCCGGCATATAGTCGTCAGTAGCGAAGGCGCGCGCTTCATCGAGAAAGCGCTGCATGTCCCCGCCCCAAGCGGCTTTGTCGACCTTGTCATGATACCACGCTGTGGCGGCGTAACCCGGCATCAGCCCGATATAACCAACATCGTTGCCCGCGTCGGTGGCGTCGAGACCGAAATTCAACACGGTTGAAATCAGGACGACGCCATTCACGGCGATGTCGGTCCAGCCGCTTTCAAGCGCTTCCAGAAGCGCCGCCGAGCGTGTCGTGCCATAGCTTTCGCCAATCAGATATTTGGGTGAGTTCCAGCGTTTATGTTCAACCAGCCAGCGGCGAATGAATTCGCGCACTGACGCGGCGTCCTGTTTGACGCCCCAATATTCATCCGTCTTGCCCTCGCCCAGGGTCTTCGACCAGCCCGTGCCGACCGGATCGATAAACACCATATCGGCGACATCGATGATCGACTCCGGATTGGCGATGAGATCGAATGGCGCCGCGCCGTCATCATCGGGCCCTTCGGGAAGACGAACGCGCTTCGGTCCGAAAACACCCATATGAAGCCACAGGGAAGCCGAGCCCGGCCCGCCATTGAAAATAAACGCCACCGGCCGCTCGCGCGGATCAGCAAAGCCATCCGCAATATAAGATGTCGAAAAAATCGACGCGACAGGTTCGCCCTTGTCGTTCTCGATAAAGGTTTCGCCAGCAATAACCTTATAGGCGACATTCGCGCCGCCAGCGCTCACCCGGGCCTTCGTTTCGTAGCGGCGCGGCTCAGCGCCGTCTTTCGCCGCCGCGGCTTCCTGGTTTTTATCTTCTTCCTGCGCAACGGCGCAGGCGCCGCTATATGATAATAAAAAGATCGCCGCGAGAGTCCGGATGATCATGTCGGCTCCTGTCTGTTTTGTTGACATGCGAGCGCTTAAACGCCCTGTTTTTTCTTGATCCACGCCGTGACCTTGCGGTCCAAAACCGGGAGCGGCATGGCGCCGGTGAGCAGCACTTCGTCGTGGAATTCGCGAATATCGAAATCAGGCCCAAGCGCTTCTTCCGCCTTGTTGCGAAGCTCGTTGATCTTCAACATACCGAGCTTGTAGGCGCAGGCCTGTCCCGGCCAGACCGAATAACGCTCAACCTCGCGCGTTACCTGATCTTCTGTATCGCCGGTCACCCCTTGCATATAGGTGATCGCCTGTTCGCGGCTCCATTGCTTGTGATGAAGTCCTGTATCAACAACCAGCCGCGTCGCACGAAAGAGCTCCGACTGCAGCCGCGCAAGGTCGCCAAACGGGTCGTCCGCATACATGCCCATCTCGGCCGCCACTTGCTCAGCGTATAGCGCCCAACCTTCTGAAAATTCAGAATAGCCAAGCATGGTGCGAATGAGCGGAAGCCCAGCAGAGCGTTCGAGCGAACGCTGAAAATGATGGCCCGGCACGGCTTCGTGATAGGTCAGGGTTTTCAGCATATGCCTCGGCCAGTCGGCGGTGTTTTTCAGATTGATCCAGAAAATGCCGGGACGCGATCCGTCGAGAGGAGCCGCAGAATAGTAACCGCCGGGCGAGGAATCCTGTTCATAGACAGGAATGCGCCGCACTTCGACCTGTTGCGCCGGCAAGGTTCCAAACCAGTCGCCGGCGCGAGACATGATTTCATCCACTTGCCCGTTGAGATCGGTCAGCAAGACCTCTTTCGCCTCGTCATTATTTGGATAACGCATGCCGTCGCGTTTACCGATCGACGAAAAACGCTCAGCGACGCTTCCCTGCGTCAGCCCCTGAGCCTTAAGAATCGCATCCATCTCTCCCGAGATGCGTTCAACTTCCGAAAGGCCCAGTTCATGGACCTCATCGGCGGTCATCCCGCCGGCGCCATAGGACGAAAGGGCCAACGCATAAAAGGCTGCGCCTTCGTCGCCGAGACGCCATATCCCCGCATCGGCGCTCGCCTGAAATTTGAGATTTTCAAGAGCAGCCGCGAGACGCGTGTAAGCGGGATAGACATTCACCTCCACCATTTCGGCGGCGCGCGCCGTCAGTGCTGAACGGTCCTCTTCGGAAAGACCGTCCACGCCCTCCAGCTTCGCCGCAAATGTCTTGACCAGCGGATTGTCCGCCGCCGCCGATGCGGTAAAGCCCGCGATCGAATTCATCGCGCCGTCAATAGCGAAAACCGGCGGCGTCACCAACTGGGCGCCGTCGCCGGTCACGGTTTCAATGGTTTCATCGAAAACCCGGCTGAATTCAGCCAGGCGTGAAATATAATCCTCCGCATCCTGACGAGTCTCCAGCCGGTGCTGGGTCAACATCAGTCGCGGCAGGTAAAGATGCGGACCGGAAAGCTGCGTCACCAGATAGGGGCTCGTCGAGGCGTAGGGCGTGGCGCCGCCAAAGAAAAACTGGTTGCGCCGCGCCGCCGTCTGATAGGCGTCGCGCAAGACGTCATAGGTGACGAGCGCCGGACCGGAGAGCGCTGCGCGGTCGATGCTGCGAATGTCCTGCAAGAAACCTTCGTTGAGGGCGCGCACACCTTCGAAGGCGGCGAAGCCATAACCGCCGAGCCGTGCGCGATAACCCTCACCCGCGACATCCTCGCTGACGCCGAGAAAACTTGCGAGTTCCGGCGACGATTGCAAAACCGCCGCTGCGTGACGGGCCGCC
This sequence comes from Alphaproteobacteria bacterium, assembly GCA_030426465.1. Taxonomy (GTDB): domain Bacteria; phylum Pseudomonadota; class Alphaproteobacteria; order Caulobacterales; family Parvularculaceae; genus Hyphococcus. The sequence continues at coordinate 43,189 of JAUHYK010000008.1, read as the reverse complement.
ATCGCCTCGAGCTGTTCATTGGCGGTAAGAACCGCCGCTGGCGCTTCGGCCGCCGGAGTCTGCTGTTCTTCCGGCGCTGGCCTGCGTTCTCCGCAGGCGGCGAGGCCCATCAAGGCAAGTCCGCTCACTGCCGCCAGCACCGGTTTGTTGAGATTGCGCATCCCCGTCCCTCCCTGGGCTCCCGTGGCCCGCTGGGCTCCCGCCCGATTTCGGCCAAGTCTAGCGCCCTCCGCCGCTTCGCCAAAGGCTTGCGACTTTTATGGCGCGTGGAAAAAACAAAAGCGGCGCCCGTATGCCACAGGCGCCGCTTTCGTGTGATTTTTCAATGGGTTCAAGAAAAACCCGACAGAGCAAGCGCTTAGTCGCGCTCTATCTCCTTGCCGGTTTCCTGATCCACGACTTTCATGGAAAGGCGAACCTTGCCGCGATCATCAAAGCCGAGAAGCTTCACGAAGACTTCATCGCCTTCCTTGACTACATCCGTCGTCTTCTCGGGACGGCCGTCGGAAAGCTGCGAAATATGCACGAGGCCGTCGCGGGCGCCGAAGAAATTCACAAAGGCGCCGAAATCCATGGCCTTGACCACTTTGCCTTTGTAAATCTCGCCAACTTCCGGCTCGGCGACGATGGAGTGAATCCACTTATAGGCCGCGTCGATCTTCTCCTTGTCGCTGGAGGCGATCTTGATCAGGCCTTCATCGTCCACATTGATCTTGGCGCCGGTCTCTTCAACGATCTGGCGGATAACCTTGCCGCCGGAGCCGATGACGTCACGGATCTTGTCTTTGGCGATCTGCATGGTCTCGATGCGCGGCGCATAATCGCCAAGGTCGGCGCGCGACGTTTCGAGCGCTTTGGACATCTCACCGAGGATATGCATGCGGCCGTCCTTGGCCTGGCCAAGCGCAACCTGCATGATCTCTTCAGTGATGCCAGCGATCTTGATGTCCATCTGCAGCGAGGTGACGCCCTGATCGGTGCCCGCCACTTTGAAGTCCATATCGCCGAGGTGATCTTCATCGCCGAGAATATCCGACAGGACAGCGTATTTTTCGCCCTCAAGGATAAGCCCCATGGCGATGCCCGCCACCGGACGTTTGATCGGCACACCGCCATCCATCATCGCGAGAGAACCGCCGCAAACCGTCGCCATGGACGACGAACCGTTGGATTCAGTGATCTCTGAGACGAGACGAATGACGTAAGGGAATTCTTCCTGGCTCGGAATAACCGCTTTCAGCGCGCGCCAGGCAAGCTTGCCGTGGCCGATTTCGCGTCGGCCGGTAAAGCCCATGCGGCCCACTTCGCCGACCGAATAAGGCGGGAAGTTATAGTGCAGCAAGAACTGTTCTTTGTAGGTGCCGGCCAGCGCATCGATGAATTGCTCATCTTCGCCAGTGCCGAGCGTGGCGACGACCAGCGCCTGCGTCTCGCCGCGGGTGAACAGCGACGATCCGTGCGTGCGCGGCAGAATGCCCGCTTCCGCAACAATCGGACGAACCGTCTTGGTGTCGCGGCCGTCAATACGCTCGCCCGTGTCGAGAATGCCGTTACGGACAATGTCGGATTCGATGGACTTGAAAGCCCCGCCGACGACCGATTTTGACGGCGCGGCGTCGTCTTCATCATTGCAAAGCGCTTCAACCGCTTTGGTTTTCGCTGCGGCCAGAGCGTTCTGGCGATCCTGCTTGATCGTGATTTTGTAGGCGGCGCGAACATCATCTTCCACGAGCGCGCGCACTTTGCTTTCAACGTCGGAATTATCCGGCGCTGTGAAGTTCCAGGGTTCTTTCGCGCATTCTTCTGCGAAATCGATGATCAGGCCAATCGCTTCTTTCGCAGCTTTGTGACCGAAGGCGACCGAACCAAGCATGACCTCTTCAGACAATTCCTTGGCTTCGGATTCCACCATCATCACGGCGTCCGATGTGCCGGCCATGACGAGATCAAGCTGAGTTTCCGGCATCTGGTCGATGGTCGGGTTCAGCACATATTCGCCATTAATGTAACCAACGCGGGCCGCGCCGATGGGGCCCATGAACGGCACGCCGGAAACCGTCAGCGCCGCGGAGACCGCGATCATCGCGACAACATCGGGATCGTTTTCAAGATCGTGCGAAAGGACCTGCGCCACGACGAGCACTTCGTTCTTGAAGCCCTTGACGAACAATGGACGAACCGGACGGTCGATAAGACGCGAGGTCAGTGTTTCTTTCTCGGTCGGACGCGCTTCGCGCTTGAAGTATCCGCCCGGCACGCGGCCAGCCGCGTAATAGCGTTCCTGATAATGCACCGTCAGCGGGAAGAAATCGAAATTGGGGTTCGGCTCCTTCGCGGCGGTGACGGCGGCGAGCACGGTTGTGTCGCCATAGGTGGCGAGCACAGCGCCATCGGCCTGACGCGCGACGCGTCCGGTTTCTAGGGTCAGCGTGCGACCGCCCCATTCAATCGATTTTTTAGTGATATTAAACATGTTTTCTCTTCTCTTTCGTGATGCGCTATACGCGGATCGCATGACGCCCTTTTTATGAAGCCGGAAATGAAAGCGCCGCCTCTTTAAGGGCGGCGCGGGAACTCACCTCGGCTGCATTCTGATGGCTCCATCGAGCCGGATTGTTTCGCCGTTCATCATCGTGTTGCGGCAGATTTCCACCGCTAGCGACGCATATTCCTCAGGCTTGCCGAGGCGTTTGGGGAACGGCACCATGGCGGCGAGCGCGTCCTGAACCTTCTGGTCCATCCCCGCCATCATCGGCGTCCAGAAAATGCCGGGCGCGATGGTGTTGACGCGGATTCCGATATTCATGAGATCGCGGGCGATCGGCAGGGTCATGCCGACGACGCCGCCTTTTGACGCGGAGTAAGCGGCCTGGCCGATCTGACCGTCAAAAGCGGCGACGGACGCCGTGTTGATGATCACGCCGCGCTCACCGTCAGCCTGCGGATCGTTCTTTTCCATCTGCTCTGCAACAAGACGAATGCAGTTGAATGTGCCGATCAGGTTGATTTCGATAACGCGCTTGTAATGGTCGAGATTATGGACCCCGTTTTTACCGAGGGTTTTCTCAGCCGTGCCGATGCCGGCGCAATTGACGAGGATGGAAGGCGTTCCATGCGCCTCGACAGCTTTGGCGATAGAGGCTTTGACGCTATCTTCATCGGCGACATTTGTTTTGCAGAATACGCCGCCCAACTGCTTCGCCAGCGCCTCGCCTTTTTCCTCATTGAGGTCAAAAAGCGCAACTTTGACGCCTTCTTTCGCCAGCGCCTCAGCGGTTGCGGCGCCAAGACCTGATGCGCCGCCAGTGATGATCGCTGAGGTTCCGGGAAATTTCATATAAGCGTCTCCTGGCCGGGCCAGATTAAAGGGTGTCGCCGTATGCACCAGCTTGCGGCGCATACGGCAAGATGACTAGCGGCGCAGGCCGAGTTCTTCGATCAGCTTTTTATAGCGTTCTTCGTCGCCGCGCTTCACATAGTCCAGCAGACGACGGCGCTGGGAAACCATTTTGAGGAGTCCGCGACGCGAATGGTTGTCTTTTTTGTGCTCTTTAAAATGCTCGGTAAGGTTCGAAATGCGCTCTGACAGTATCGCAACCTGAACCTCCGGCGAACCGGTGTCGTCTGCTTTGGTGGCGAATTTTTTGATAAGCTCGGCCTTACGGCTTGCCGTAATCGACATGGTCTTTTCTCCGCGGCGTCCCCTGAAAATGGCGGCCCCGCCGGGACGCCGTCCAGCAGGGTCGAAAAGATGGGCGGCTTATGGGGGAAAAGGGGGCGGATAGCAAGGCTCGATAGCTACGAAACCCCTAGAAAAAGGACCCCGAAAAGTTAATCAGGTTATGCGCCAGAATGGGCAATAAAACGCTGCCCGTGCGCTCGCGGATCCAGAGAAGGCCGAAGCCGAGATAGCCGGTCACAACGATATAAATCCAGCTGATAAACGGCTTGCCGTCCTCAATCCCAACCCCATGGCCGAGGCCAAAGAGAAGGGTCATCAAAAGCCCGGCGCCCGTGATCCGAGCGCGAAGAAGGCTTAGCCCGCGAGAGGGCAGGGCCGCCGCCAGAACAGCGAGAAATACTCCCCTGAAAAACGGTTCCTCATCAAGCCCCGGCATCGTCGCCTGATAGGCGAGACGCTCAGGATCCATGGACGGGCCGTCGGCGCCGAGGAACTCCAGCCCGATGCCACTTGCCGCCAGCAAGACAGTGGCGATTAAGGCAGGAACAACGGAACCCGGGTTTTGGCGCAAAGTGAACCCGGCGCTTTCTCGGGAAACCGACTTTGTTGTCATCGCCAGAACCGCAAACACAGCCACGGTCATGGCGATCGACGCGATCTTGCCGCCCCAATTCCACTGAAGCCCTTCGAAATATTGATCGAGGGAAATCAACGCGCCGCCTTTAAAAATGGCGATCATGTAGAGGCCATAAACGGCTATCGCCGTGAGAAACCAGCCTGGCCGGAAACCGGCAAGCCCCACCGCGCGAAACACCAGCGCCAGGACGATGACCGGCGCCCACCAGAGGACCAGCGTCAGTATAAGCTCCATCACAGCCCTCCACCACGCTGGGGCTTGCCAAGCCGCCTGAGGCGCGCCAATGTCAAAAACAGATATAAAATTATCTAATTTCGATAATTTATTATTGAATATGGAAAGATTGTGGCCATGTCAAGCACTCACGTCTGGCTGAAACGGACGAGCCTCGCATTCCTCTGGCTGATTCCGCTGATCGCCTTCCTCGCCATTGCCATGCCGGTCACCTATTGGGGATTTGGCAGCTATAATTTCTGGGATAACACACTGGTGCTCGCTGAAGCGCCGCCGCGCGAAGGGGCGCGGTTATTGGGCCTGCTCGTGGGCGTTCCTTCAACCGCCGCATGGCTTTACGCGCTATACCGGCTGCACCGGTTGTTCCGCCATTTTCATAAGGGTGAATTTGTCGACGGGCGGACCGCCCGCCATTTGCGCGCCTTCTCGCTGTTCACCATGGTCGCTGTTACCTTTGACATTATCACATCAGGCGCGCGACGCTGGGCTATGGGCGAACACGACGCCCCGTTCTGGACCCATATCAACATAAACACCGAGCACATGGCGCTGGTTTTTACGGCCAGCGTTTTTCTCGTTGTCTCGTTTGTGCTGATCGAAGCCGAACGCTACAAAACCGAAACCGAGCAATATCTTTAAGGCGCGTTGAGCATGACGGTCGTCATCAGGCTGGATGTGATGCTAGCCTTGCGAAAAATGAAATCGAAAGACCTCGCGACCGCCATTGGCGCCACCGAGGCGAATTTATCGAAGTTAAAATCAGGCTCCATGAAGGGCGTGAAGTTTGAAACCCTGGACAAGATCTGTGAGGTGTTAGACTGCCAACCCGGCGACATACTCGTTCATGTTCCGAATACACAAAAGCAAGACAAATAAGGTCGGTTGATCTTTAGAAAAAGAAAGTGAAAAGTGGCGCCGTTCAACTTGGAGCTTTTCATGCGCCTTTTCTCCATAGCCATGCTTGCCTTCGCCGCCGCCTGTTCAGGCCCTAACCCCACGGCGCCCACCGTCGAGGAAACCTCGACGACGCCCAAGCTCGAACAGGTCTGGATCGCTGAAGGCTTTATGGCGCCGGAAGGCGTCGCTGCGGCGCCCCAGAGGGGCTATTTCATCTCCAATGTCGTTGGCGAAGGCGGCGCAAAAGACGGCGAAGGCTGGATCTCGATCCTATCCGAAGACGGCGACATCGTAACGGAGAAATTCGCAGAAGGGCTGGACGCGCCGAAAGGCATGGCGGTGCATGATGGCCGCCTTTATGTCGCCGACATCGATCAGGTGCGCATTTTCAGCTCGGAAACCGGCGATCCGGCCGGGACCATAGCCATCGACGGCGCCAGGTTCCTCAATGACGCAACGGTATGGGGCGACGCGGTCTATGTTTCCGATTCTGGCGGCGCCAGCATTCACAAGCTTGATGGCGACGCTGCAACCCTGTGGCTTGAAGATGATCGCCTCGATGGGATCAACGGCCTCCTCGGGGATGGCGACACGCTTTATGTTTCGACAATGGATTCCGGGTCGCTGTTATCAGCAGACGCCGAAGGAAATCTGACCGAAATTGCAAACGGGATGAACAACGCCGACGGCATCGGCCTCGTCCCGGGCGGCGGATGGCTCGTCTCGTCCTGGCCGGGCGCGATCCACTATGTGTCCCCGGAAGGCGAGACAACAGAGCTGCTCGACACCAGAGAAGCTGAAATACTACAGAACGATCTCACCGTATTCGACGACACTGTCATCGTTCCAAACTGGAATCCGGGCACGGTGACGGCGTGGAAGATTGTGCGTTAGACGGACGCTGATCGGCGGGCGTTCGCAACCCGCATTCTGCGCAGCACTGAAGCCTTGAGGCGCATCTTCAATGGCGCGCCCTGGCGTTTATAAGGCTTGCACAAAAGACAGCCTGCGCGCCCTGATTTTGGCTTTTTACGTTTGTGATGCGCCATGGCTCCGCTTCCCTGTTGCGCTCATCCATGCTGCTTATGCGTTAAAGACCCGACTTGGTTTTAGCTTAAGGCCATCCAGTTCACAAATCGCCACCGCCTCGTCATGGAGAACAGCGAGAACGCCTTCAATAAGGCCTGCCGTTTCGCCGCGCACGCCTTTCGCCGTCGCCGGCGACACAACCGCCGCCTGCCCCCGGCGCAATTTATCCGCCTGCGGACCGTCCACAATCGCCTGCGGCATGGATGAAAGCGCATAGCTGATCGGAAGCAGCGCCGCATCGCGGTCTTCAAGAGACTCCATCGCCTCCAGATCGGCGAGCGTAATTCCGTCTTCAGCGCGCAAACCGCCAACGGCGAGGCGCCGAAGCGATGACACATAGCCTTGCGTGCCAAGCGCGAGCGCCATGTCGCGCACCAGCGCGCGCACATAAGCGCCTTTGCCGGTCACCGCTTCAAAGACTGTTTCGTCTTCGGACGGCGTTTCGACAACACGCAAATCATAGATCATCACCTGGCGCGGCTCGAGCTTCACCGCCTCACCGTCGCGCGCGAGATCGTAAGCGCGCTCGCCGCCCACCTTGATGGCGGAAAACTGCGGCGGGATCTGCTCGATCTCACCCGTGAAACGGTCGAGCACGGATTCAATCTCCTCTCGCGACGGCCGTTTGTCCGATGTCGCAATCACATCGCCTTCGGCGTCATCGGTGGCGCGAGCCTCGCCCCAGCGTGCGGTGAAGCGATAATGCTTCTCGGCATCCATGACATAAGCGGAAGTTTTGGTCGCCTCGCCGAAGGCGATTGGCAGCACGCCAGTTGCGAGCGGATCGAGCGTGCCCGCATGGCCGGCCTTTTGCGCCTGAAACAGCCATTTCGCCTTCGACACCGCTTCCGTGGAGCCGAAATCATACGCCTTATCGATGATCAGCCAGCCGGAAACCGGCCGGCCCTTTTTATTGCGCCGTCTTCCCATCTTTCGGGGGGTCCTGTTCTTTAATATGCAATTTGCGAATTCACCTCATGCGCCGGATCGGACGGCGGCGAGGACATTGGGCGGCTTTCAATCAGCTTGCGACGCTGAGGTCAAGCGGCGCATCAAGCGTTTGCGTGAGCAGGCGTTCGACATGCGCATCGCCCAGATCGCCGCGAATGATGGTGTAGTCGCGATTTCCCGCGGCATAGGACAACATCAGGAAAGCGTTGTTCCACCAATCGTCCGAAACGATTTCCACGACGCGGCGCACCGGCCAGCCAAGCGAATTGTAAAAGGCGGACCCGTGATCGAAGATGACGGTTTCCGCTTCCAAAGCGGCGGCGATGTAATCGTCGCGTCTCGCCTCGCCGGTCCGAATAACGCGTCCGCCGCGGGCTGTAACGATCGCTTCAATTGCAAGGTTTGGATACCGCCGGTCCGCAACATCCGACGCCTCTCCGTGGCGGGAGAGATAGACCACGCTACCGGGACGGGCCTGCGAAGCGGGCTCCCCGAAGACCCGGCGCAAAAGCTTCACCTCCTCTTCGGAGAAATGGACGAAAAATTTCTGCTGACGCAGCACACACGCATTTTCGATATGGATCGGCTGTTCAATCGCCCGCCATTCGACGCCAAGCGCCCCGAGATCGCGCGCGACAAAAGACTTCGATGCAATTTGTACAGGCAGCAGCAACGGCGCGGATAAAGGAGCGGCGCGCAGAACCGGTATAAGATATTCCGACACCCAGTCCCCATAGGTGTCGTTATGGGCGCATTGAATGACAACCGCTTTTGGGAGCGTTTCGACAGGATGCCGGTTTTCCAGTAACAGGCGCAGCCCCGGCTGGCCGGCGCTGAACCGCTCCTCAAAACAGCCTTCGCGCCACGCGCCGCCATTAGGGGTGACGATCAGGCCGGCGGCGGTTTCAAACTGAGGGCGGGGCAGGCGAAACGCCATCCGCCCCTGTTCATAAACGCCGTTCCTGATCGGAATCGGCACATCGCCCTTAAATGTCATCCGCTTGGCGAGAACGACTTCCTTTTCATCGGCGGGGATCGGCCGGAAACGCCCGGCGGCGGCGAACCCCATGCGCCAGAAACTGGAGATGTCATTACGCAACTCCGCAACACGCACTGGCCCCAGAACGGCTGAAAGCATTTTCGTCAGCCGCGTCATGCCGCCTCCAGCGGCGCCTCAAGCGCTGCGGTCAAACGTTCCGCTGCGCCGGCGCGATCCGTACTAATAATGGTGTAATCACGCACACCGGAAGCATTCGCGAAAAACAGGAAAGAACTCATCCACCAGTCGTCGCTGGCAAATTCGATGATGCGGCGCGGACGCCAGTAAATCATATTATAGGCGGCCGAGCCGTGGTCGTATAAAAGCGTTTCCGCCTGTTGCGCCACCCTTAAATAATCTTCAAGCGATGCGTCGGCAGTGCGCAGAACTGTTCCCCCTCGCGCGCGCACCAGCTCCTCCAGCATCAGATTTGGATGTGTCCTGTCAGCCACTTCGGAACGTTCGCCATGTCGCGATAAATACAATAGTGAGCCAGGCGCCGGGTCGATCTGTTCAACTTTCAACAGCGTCCGGAGCGCGCTGACCTGCTCCGGCAGCCAATAGCGTATAAACCGTGTCTGGCGCATCACCTTTGCACGCTTGATCAGCAGGGGTTTATCTATGCCGACAAAATCAACGCCAATACGCGCCCCGTCGCGCTGCACATAGCCTTTCGCCGCCAATGCCGCAGGCAAAAACACCGGCGCATCAATCCGGGGAAGCTGCGCAAGCGTTGACAGATACTCCGCCATCCAGTCACCAAACGTGTCCACATGTTCCGATTGAACGAAGATCCCTTCAGGCGCCGTATGCCCCGGCTTGCGGCTGGCCATCAACATTCTGAGACCGGGCTTTTTTGCGCTGTATTTCTCAAAAAGCACGCCCTCCTTCCAGCCGCCGCCCCTCGGCGTCACCACCAAATTCTCAACCTCTTCGAAAACCGGCCGCGCCGCCGCAAACGTCAAACGCCGCTGTCCAAATTCCTCCCCGGCCGAGCGCGGTATGTCGCCTTTAAACGGCGCCATCTCGCCAGACACTGTTTCCTGCTCACTAAAAGGGATCGGCTGATACCGGCCTGTCGCTGCGTAGGCCCCGCGCCACAGGCTTCCCGCATGGCTGCGCAGCGTCGCCAATGGAGCCTGAACTTTTGAGTGCCGCAAAAAGGCCGTCAGTACCAACATCAACCCCCGCAGCAGACGGCTTTATCCGCTATTTCATGTAGAGATCATCACTCAGATTGAAATACAGACTCGGCCAACAAGGTAAACGCAGCCTTACTCTCCGCCAAGATCGCGGGCGACGTCGGGCCGCGCCAGAAGCTGGTCGATTTTTTGCGCTTCGGCAAAAGTCTCATCCACTGAAAACCTCAGGGCGGGCGTGAACTTCATGGCGATCTTTTTGCCCAGAAGTCCCCGTAAATAGGGCGCAACGCGGTTGAGCCCCGCGACCACCTCGCCCTCGTGACCTCCGCCAAGCGGCGCCGCATAGGCCGTCGCCTGTTTCAGATCAGGTGAAACCCGGACCTCGCTAATGGTGATAGAGACGCCGGCAAGGGCCGGATCGCGCAGCGTTTCCCGCTGCAAAATCTCGACGAGGGCATGACGGATCAACTCGCCCGCTCGAAGCTGGCGCTGTGAAAGACCCTTTTTATTGGAAGATCGATTAGCCATAGACGGACGATATAAGCTTCTTGGAGTTGAAGAAAAGGCCCGAAATCCGGATCATCAACCAGATTCCCCCTTTGTTTAATGCGTTTTGCAGTTAACCGCCCAGCTTTTGGCGTACGCCTGTAACAACTGCGGACAGCGGCCGCCCCAACGCCAGATATTGACCGGGACTGCTCAACCGGACCCACGGATTTCCGGTGCGCAGAAACTCATCAATGACCGACTGATCGAAGGTCCCTGTCTCCTTCAACTGTCGAATAAGGTGGTATTGAATCGTATCATCATGATCGAAGGTCGCAAAAATATGGAACACATGCGGCTTGATCGCGGCGTAGGTGCGGTTGCCAATCTGGGCGTTATAGGTCGCCGGAAGCCAGTGGATATGAGCGCCGGCGCGGTGGAATGCGACATTCGACGGGAGCTGATCGAAGAACAGGTTTTCGCTCGCTGCTTCCTGCCACAACGCATAGGCGCTGGCCCAGACATCGCGCATCGCTTTCGTATCGCGAACGCTCATCACACCTGAATTGAAAATCTTTTTTGGCAGCTCCCAACCTTTTCGCTCGCTAAAAGCAATCGTGTCGGGGAGCGGCATGCCGAGATCCGGCGCAGCGGCGAAATCACCTGGATGCGTGGTGATTGCGGATAAATCCTTGGCAAACAACGTGTCGCAATCAAGATACACATAATCCCCGTCTATGAGGCGCCGGCAGTTCAATTTGAGGTATCGGCTACGCTCCACCGGAGATGCGAAAGCGACCTCCTCGGCAACCCATTGATCAGTAATTTCTCTCAACATGCAGGCGGCCGGCGTTTCGAGGCGCGCCGTATCAGCGTCGGAGAGGATGGTGATTTTCGCCTGCGGCGTCACTCGCCTCAACGTCGTTGCGGAAATTACTGCCCTTTCCGCAAAAAGGGAGCTTTCGGAAGCAACCAGCACATAAATGAAATGTGGAGATCGTAAGGTCAAAAACTTCCCCCTGAATTGGCCGCGATGAAACTAGCGGCGCAGCCTGAAGGCTGCAATCGCCCATCATATTGCACTTGTGTAACCCCTGCAGAATGGCAGGTAATTCTTACCCCGCCTCTAAAAAGCCGTAAGAGGCGATCCTTGCGGCGCAAGACGTCAGCGCGCCCAAACACGGTTATCGGACCGAAGAAGGCCGAAAATAACGCTGTCGCGCTCGCCGATATGGGTGATCCAGGTTCCCCGCAAGACGCCTTCGCGTTGAAACCCAAGCCGCTCGAACAGGCGGATGGAGGGCGAATTATCAGTGTCTATGTCCGCGAAAATCCGCCGGGCGCCCAGATGGTCAAAGCCGTCATCTATGATTTCACCGAGAGCCTTCACCGCCAGGCCACGCCCCTGCGCCTTGGGGCAAAGCATGATCCCGATTTCCCAAATATCGCGTTCCCGCGGGATTAACGTCGCCCGGCCCAGCGCATCGCCCTCAGGCTCTTCGACAATCGCCCAGGTGGTCTCCTCCGTCCCCTCATTCCATTTCTTCAGGAGGCGGACGGTTTCAACGACGGAATTTGTCGCCGGGTCGGCTAGATAAGTGCAACAATCCTCGTCGCCGAAAATCGCATGCAGCACAGGCCCGTCGCGCTCGGGATCGAGCAAGCGAAGCATAAGACTTTCTCCGTCACCGAAGGCGCGCGTTAAAGCGTCCGCGTAATCTTCTCAACAGAGAAGCACTCGATGACGTCGCCAGCGCGCATATCTTCGTAATTGGCGAAGCTCATACCGCATTCCTGACCGCCGGGCACTTCCTGCACATCGTCCTTGAAGCGCTTGAGCTGCGAGAGCTCGCCTTCGTGGATAACGACGTTGTCACGGATAAGGCGGACTTTCGCGCCGCGCTCCACCTTGCCTTCGGTCACGCGGCAACCGGCGACCTTGCCGTGTTTCGAAATGTTGAACACTTCGAGAATTTCCGCATTGCCGAGGAAGGTCTCGCGCAGTTCCGGCTCAAGCATGCCGGACAGAGTCGCCTTGATGTCGTCGATCAGGTTGTAGATCACCGAATAATAGCGGATTTCGACTTTTGACCGCTCCGCCTCGTCGCGCGCCTGTTTGTTGGCGCGAACATTGAAGCCGATGACCGGCGCGCTCGACGCCTCGGCGAGAATGACGTCGCTTTCGGAAATCCCGCCGACGCCCGTATGCAAAACCCGCACGCGAACTTCGTCATTGTTGAATTTCTCCAGCGACCCGACAATCGCTTCGATCGAGCCCTGCACGTCGCCCTTGATGACGATCGGCAGTTCCTTGATCTCCGAGTCCTGAAGCTGCGCCATCATCTGTTCGAGTGAAGTGCCCGAAGTTTTGGCGGCGGCTTTTTCACGGCGCTGGCGATGGCGGAACTCCGCAATCTCGCGGGCCTTGGCCTCGCTGTCGACCACATTGAACGTATCGCCCGGCTCCGGCGCGCCGTTGAGACCCAGCACCTCGACCGGAAAAGCAGGACCCGCCGCCTGGACGGCTTTGCCTTTGTCGTCGGTCATGGCGCGCACCTTGCCCCATTCCGACCCGACAACGAGAATGTCGCCGCGTTTCAGCGTGCCGCGCTCGACGAGCAAGGTCGCCACCGCGCCGCGGCCCTTATCGAGACGCGCCTCGACCACCGCGCCATTGGCGGGGCGGTTCGGGTTGGCCTTGAGATCGAGCAACTCGGCCTGCAACAGGATCGCATCCTGAAGACCGTCGAGATTCGTCTTTTTCAGTGCGGAAACTTCAACATCCTGCACGTCGCCGCCCATGCTTTCGACCTGAATCTCATATTGAAGGAGATCGGTGCGAACCTTGTTGGGATCGGCGTCCGGCTTGTCGACCTTGTTAATGGCGACGATGATCGGAACGCCCGCGGCTTTGGCGTGGCTGATCGCTTCTTCCGTCTGCGGCATGATGGAATCGTCCGCCGCGACGACGAGAATGATGATATCCGTCACCTTGGCGCCGCGTGCGCGCATCTGCGTAAAGGCGGCGTGACCTGGCGTATCGAGAAAGGTGATCTTGCGATCGTCGCCGAGCGTCACCTGATAGGCGCCGATATGCTGGGTGATGCCGCCAGCCTCGCCGGCGACAACGTCGGTCTGGCGCATGGCGTCGAGAAGCGACGTCTTGCCGTGATCGACGTGACCCATAATCGTAACGACAGGCGGACGCGGCTTCATATCCGCTTCATTGTCCTTTTCGCCGTCAAGGCCGACTTCAACGTCAGATTCGGCGACGCGTTTCACGGAGTGGCCAAGATCTTCAGCGATGAGTTGCGCCGTATCCGCATCAAGAATTTCATTCGACGTGACCATCTGGCCCTGCGTCATCAATTCCTTGACGAGGTCGACAGCGCGCATGGACATACGCGCGGCAAGCTCCTGCACGGTGATGGTTTCAGGAATGATGACATCGCGCAGAACGCGTTCGCCGCCGCGCTGCTGGCGCGCGAGCTTTTCACGTTCGCGGGCGCGCTTCACCGACGCGAGGGAACGCTGGCGCTCCTCATCATCGAGTGCATTCGCTATTGTCAGCTTGCCTGAACGTCGGCGCGGCGCTTCTTTCGCCTTGTTGGCGTCACGGCGATCATCATCGCCGCCCTTGCGGCGAGTCTTGAGACGACCGCCAAGCTGTGCGAGCGGGTTGTCCACATCCGCCGCCTTGCTGGCGTCCGCTTTGCGCTCTTCTTCCTCGCGGCCTTTGGCTCTCGCCTCGGATTTCGCAGCGTTGCGCTTGTTGCGCTCGCGCTCTTCTTCTTCGAGCGCTTCGCGGGCGATCTCTTCTGCCTTGCGGCGCTCCTCAGCTTCGAGGGCGCGTTTTTCTTCTTCCGCGGCCTGACGCTTGCGCTCTTCTTCCAGACGGCTGCGCTCTTCGGCTTCACGCGCCTCGCGCTCGAGCCGCTCGGCGGCGTCGCGTTTATCGCGTTCGGCCTTTTCCTTGCGCGCGGTCGCAAGCGCCGCCGCACGAGCCTGTTTTTCGTCATCGGAGAGGGTGCGAAGAACGGCGCCCCGCTTTTTGTCCTCAGCCGCTTTCGCGGCCGCCGCCTTTGCCGTTGCGGCTTTATCCTCGGCAGGCTTTTTCGGCGCGGCCTTTTTCTCAGGCGCTTCCTTCGCGTCCGCCTTCGCCGGCGCCTCGCCAGGCTTCTTCGGCGCCAGGACGCGGCGCTTTTTGGTCTCGACAACAACCGTCTTGGAGCGGCCGTGGCTAAAGCTTTGCTTTACGGCGCCCGTCTCCGTGCGGCGCAAGGTTAGCGGCCGGCGCGGTTTGCTGGTTTCAGTTTCGACGTCGTCGCTCATCCAATCTCCAAATGCGCCTCTTGAAAAAAGCGCCTTCCTTAGCGGCGGCCCCTGTTCGGGAAGCCGCCATCGACATACAGCCCCTCAGGGCCGGGGTCCACAGCGAACCCCTAATGTTTCGCGGCTTTATGCGCCGCTTCGAAATCCTTCAAGACGCCGCGCCGCGTTGAGAAAACGCTGCGCCGCCGCGCCTTTTTTGACGGCCACATGAACCGTCGGCTCTTCCCGTCCGAGGGCGCCGGCAAGCTCGGCCTCCTCGAACAACATCAAAACAACCGCGTCACCGGCGGCGCCTTCCAGTTTCCGGCGCCCATCTTCACCGCCATCCGCGGCGTTTATGAGCGCCGCAGCCGCGCCTTCCGCCAGCATGGCGCGAACCTTTTCAAAGCCCGTCGCCACATCGCCGGTCCGGCGCGCAAGCCCAAGCGCGGAAAGCGCCTGTTTCGCAAGGCCCGCCTCAACGCGCCCTGCGAGATCGTCCGGCAAGGCGACGCCCTGCTTGAAAGAACGCGCGAAAGCGCCTTTTTTCAGGGCCGTCTCAAGCGCCTGCCGTTGCGGCGTCAGCCAAGCGCCGCGGCCGGGAAGCTTGCCCGTAAAATCCGGCGCCAGCTCACCCTGCGGCGAGAGCACGAACCGCAATCCTTCCTCCGGCGTCAGCGCGGCGCCTGTCGCCACGCAGCGCCGCTCAGAGGCGGTCTTGGCTTTTTTAAGCGCTGACGTCAGTCGCGGCCTCCTCGCCTTCCGCAGCCTCTTCTTCCGCCGCCTTCATCGCGTCGAGATCTTCCTGCGTCACCCACCCGGCCTGAAGCCGCGCGCGCATGATAAGATCTTCCGCATCTTCAGCGGTGATTTTGTAAGCCTCAAGCATCCCGTCATAGTGCTTGCGTTCGCCATCGACCCGTTCGGTCCAGCCGGTCAGGTCGTCCGTGGCGCAGCCGGCGAGGTCTTCAACAGACTTCACGTCATTTTCGCCCAGCGTCACGATCATTTTGAGATCGAGGCCGTCCATTTCAAGGATATCGTCGGAAACGCCCATTTCACGGCGTTTTTCGTCGAGCTTCTTGTTCTCCTCCTCGATGAAGTCACGCGCCCGGGCCTGAAGCTCCTCGGCGGTTTCTTCGTCGAGACCGTCAATATCCATCAACTCCTCAACCTCCACAAAGGCGATCTCCTCAATCTTGGAGAAGCCTTCGGAGACCAGAAGACCGGCCATCATGTCGTCCACATCGAGACCCGCCATGAACAACTCGGAACGCACGCGGAACTCTTCCTGGCGTTTCGCGCTCTCTTCTTCCTCGGTCATGATGTCGATCTCGTAGCCTGAGAGCTGCGAGGCGAGACGCACATTCTGACCGCGGCGGCCAATAGCAAGCGACAATTGCTCGTCCGGCACCACAACTTCGATACGTTTCAAATCCTCATCGAGCACAACCTTGGTGACTTCCGCCGGGGCCAGCGCGTTGACGACGAAAGTCGCGTCATTGTCATTCCACGGCACAATGTCGATTTTCTCGCCGCCAAGCTCGTTCACCACCGCCTGCACGCGGCTGCCGCGCATGCCGACGCAGGCGCCGACCGGATCAATGCCCGGATCGTTCGAGAAAACGCCGATTTTGGCGCGGCTGCCCGGGTCGCGGGCGACGGCCTTGATCTCGATGACGCCGTCATAAA
This sequence comes from Alphaproteobacteria bacterium, assembly GCA_030426465.1. GTDB lineage: Bacteria > Pseudomonadota > Alphaproteobacteria > Caulobacterales > Parvularculaceae > Hyphococcus. The sequence goes on along the minus strand of JAUHYK010000008.1, from coordinate 27,029 downwards.
CTTCCGGCACTTCCTGTTCGAAAAGCTTCGCCATGAATTGCGGGTGCGAGCGCGACAGGAAGATTTGCGGCCCCCGCGTTTCGCGGCGCACATCCATGATATAGGCGCGCACGCGGTCGCCATTGCGGTAATTTTCCCGCGGCAATTGCTGGTCGCGGCGGATGATCGCTTCGGCTTTGCCGAGATCGACAATCACATGGCCATATTCCACGCGCTTGATGATGCCGTTGATAATTTCGCCAAGACGATCCTTGAAATCTTCGTACTGACGATCTCGCTCGGCTTCGCGCACTTTCTGCGTGATGACCTGCTTGGCGCCCATGGCGGCCTGACGGCCAAAATCGATCGGCGGCAGCGGTTCTGACATGAACGCGCCGACTTCCGCTTCCGGATTGCGATGAAGCGCTTCGGAAAGCGCCATCTGGGTCTGATCGTTTTCGACTTCCTCAACCACTTCAAGAAGACGCCACAGTTTGGTCTCGCCGGTCTTCGGATTGATCTCGGCTTTCACCAGCGTTTCATGGCCGTAACGGGTGCGCGCCGCACGGGCGAGCGCATCTTCCATGGCCTCGATGACAAGCGACTTGTCGATGGACTTTTCGCGCGCGACCGCATCGGCGATCTGGATAAGCTCCAGCTTGTTGGCGCTAACCGCGTTCATTGAGAGGTCTCCATCTCATCTTCTCCTGTGGTTTGGCGGGCTTGCTTGTCCGCCTTCATGGTTTGTTTGATCAACTCGTCCGTCAGAACGAGCTGGGCGCTGGCGATCCACTCAAGCGGAAACAGCGCCGTGTCTTCTTCACCTTCAATATCGAAGGCGACCTTGCCGTCATCGACGCCGGCGACAACGCCCTTGAAGCGTTTGCGGCCCTCGACAAGACGATTCAGTTCAAGCTTCGCCGGCCAGCCCTGCCAGTCGTGGAAATCTTTCAGCCTCACCAGCGGCCGGTCGATGCCGGGCGACGAGACTTCGAGATTATACGCCCCGTCAATCAGGTCCGCCTCCTCCAGCGCCGGTGACAATGCACGCGAAAGCTTGGCGCAATCGCCCGCGCTCATGGTCCGGTCCGGGCGCTCGGCCATCACCTGCAGGGTCTTGGTCTGGCCACCCGTGATGCGTACGCGCACAAGCTCAAAGCCGGCGGCGTTGGCGACGGGTTCGATCAGCGCGACAAGACGGTCTTCAATCAGCAATATACGGCCCTTCGGATTTCCCCCGTATTTGCGGAGGGGGTAATGAAAAAGCGGGCCCCGCGGGGCCCGCTTATCATGAACTCGATAGCGTTTGATCGGCTATATAGGCCTCATAACCCCTTTTGTCAGCCCCCCGCCGCCCGAATTCAGCTCCTTGAACTGGCGCCAAAGGCTTTCGTTAAGATCGGTTTCATATAAACCGCCGAAAACAGGCGGATCGCCGCCCTAAAAGGTTAATATGGCCCGCTCGCCGCTCAACGTCATCATTCTCAATTACGGGACGCCTGACCTCGCCATTGCGAGCGCGCAAAGCGTCCTGCCGCAGATTGAGGCTATTGGCGGACGACTGATCCTTGTGGATAACGCCTCGCCGGACAAGTCCGCGGAATTACTCGGCGCCTGGGCCGCGCAACGGCCGACTGCACCGGTCGAGGTCATCCGGTCCACGGTCAATGGCGGCTTCGCCGCCGGCAACAATCTCGGCATCAAGGCGGGAGAGGCGGATTTCTACCTTCTTCTCAACTCCGACACGCTGGTGGAGCCTGGCGCGCTTGGAGCGCTTCTTACCGCCATGAAAGAACGGCCAAAGCTCGGCCTCGCCGGACCTCAGATCCTCGACGAGAGCGGCGCGCCCGCCATCAGCCGGTTCAGAAAACGCACGCCATTCAGCGAGTTCGTGGAGGCGACGGGCCTCGACTTTTTCTATCACCGCTATCGCGAGCATGTGGTCCCCATCTTCGAGGGCGAGGCCGACGCCCCGGACTGGATCAGCTTCGCCTGTGTCATGATCCGCCGGGAAGTGATCGAGGAGGTCGGCCTTCTTGATGAAAACTACTTCATGTATTTCGAGGACAGCGCCTATGGCCTCAACGCGGCCGAACATGGCTGGCGCAACGCACGCATTGAAGAGGCGGCAGTGAAGCACTTCGAGGCAAAGTCGTCAGGCGTTGAGGATGCCGCCGCCGCGCACAAGCCTCTGCCGCGCTATTATTACGCCGCGCGGTCCCGTTACTTCATCGAGCATTATGGCCGGGCCGGGCTGATCGCCGCCAATCTGTTCTGGCTTCTCGGCCGGGCCGTCAACTACGCCCGGCTGCTAACCTTGAAGCCGCCGAAAAAGACCGCCAGGGGACGTGCGCTCCACATCTGGGCGAGCCCTGATTTCACCCCGCCAGACATGGTGAAGAAACCGTAAACAACAGGCGCCGTTCTTGAATGTCCGTTCCTTCAATTGAAGGACAAACGGGCCATGAATGGCAGGCTTAAAAAACGCGGGATACTGGCGCTCATCATCTATTTCCTGATGATCACAGCGGTTTCAACGCCAATCGCGTTCATGACAGGCAAGGCGCGCGGCGCCGACAGGGAAGGACTCGGCGCGGGCCCTAGCGACGGTCTGTCACAGAATGGCACAGACGAGGGCGACGGGACCGGCGCAATTGAGACGCCAATCTCTCTCGCCATGGCGCTGCGAGACGGCGCGCCGGAAAGCAATATGCCCGCCCGCCCGGACCGTCCGAACCCAAACGCCGCATTCGGACCACGCACGCCATCGCTGAAAAAAGCAGCGTTGGGCGACGCAGTTATGCGCGCCATCGCCGGCGGCCCATCTGGCGTTTCCAGCGGCGGCGCAACGAACGAAGGACAGACACCGGCCCCCTTCAGCCTCGCCATGGCGCCCGGCCTCTCGCCGGGCGGCGGGGTCATGCAAGGGGGCGCCGTCAATAAACCAGGCGGATATCCCGGCGCCATCATTCCGGGCATTCTGTTCGCACCGGATGGAGATACGCCGCAACCGCCGGAAACTCCTACAACGAATGATCCCGGGTCCACGCCGCCGATGATTGATGACCCCAACACCATCGTCACACCACTTCCGGCCGCGTTGCCTTTGATGTTGACCGGGGTTGGCGGACTATTCGCTTTCGGACGGCGCAAGTCCCGCTAACAACGCCCAACGAGAAAAGCGCCGGTCGCTCATCGCAGCCGACGCTTTCCTGATCAAACCAGTTTTTCCAGTTCTTAATGCGGCGGCGTCTGGCAGGAATAGGTGATGGACGAACCGTCAGAGATCACCGCCGACATCATCATGCCGGGCTGGCAATAGGTTTCGATGTCCATCGTGCAGCTATAGCTCTGGAATTTTCCGGGGTTGTAATTCTCCCGTGTAAAATTCGCGCCACACCACTTGTCGAGCTGCGCCGGCTTGTAAGTTCCGATCGGTGCGGAAGTCGGGCTGCTGGACGGCCGGGCGGCCCCCCCGGGCGCGGCAGAACCGGTCTGTGGCGCGACGAAAAGGGCAAGACTGACGACAAAAGCGCCGACAGCGCCGCTGGCGAAGGCTGTACGATTGAGTTTCATGGATATTCCCCCTTGATAAAACCGGGATAAGGCGGAATTGCCTCGCCCGGCGGGGGTGAGCATTTGCGCCAATCATGGCGCCGCTCGCGCAGAAATATGGCGGCTTTGCGATGCCGGCGCCGGATAGTGACTGGCGTCACACAACGGGCGAAATTTTCGCCTTCATCACTTCAAACGCTTGTAAATTCAGCCGCTTCCCTCACTCTGGATTTTCACGCTCCAATCGTTCAAGATCAGTGCGGGGTATGAACTGCCGGAGGGGACCAACGTGGGAAGATTTCTAGCTTTTTTATTGGGCGTCGCTGGCGCGGTAATCGGCAGTCAGGGACCAGGGTTCACCCTGCAATATATGCAGAACCTGCAAGGACGTATCGACGAGCTTGCCCCGATCGTTGAAGAGTTCGACGCCAACATCGCCCAATATGGCTATGATCGGCCCCGCGCCATCGCAGAGTGCCAGTCTGCGGAAGGTCTTCTTGACGCGCTATGCACGGCTTATGTGTCGGCGGTGGAGCGTTATGAGATGCTGAGCGTCCATATGGCCGAACTGGAAGCTGCTGGAGAAATGGTGCGCCCACTCGTCCTCGCCAAAACCCAGATCGAAGACATTACGCTTTCCGTATACGAACAATATAAGCCTGCTATTCCAACGACGGCTGATGGACTCATCTATGCGGGCGGCGGATTTGCGGTGCTGTGGGGCGGCGCAAGCTTCATCTTCGGCTTGCTCGGCTCCATGACCGGCGGGCGGCGATACGCCTAGGGCTTGCGCGTCAGCCCTTCAAAATCCCAGACCTTCTCATCGGCGAGATGGGACAATCGCACATTCTGGAGGGCGCGGAACATCACCTCGCGCCGCCCGGGACGGCGGCGCTCCCACTCGTCTAACATCTCTTTCATCGCCTGCCGCTGGAGACCGTCCTGCGATCCGCACAGGTTGCAGGGAATAATCGGAAACTTCATGGCGTCGGCGAATTTGGCGATATCGTCTTCGGCGCACAGGATCAGCGGACGCAAGACAAACAAATCACCCTCGTCATTGACGAGCTTGGGCGGCATCGCCGCCATCCGTCCGCCGTGGAACATGTTCATCATAAAGGTCTCAAGCGCATCGTCGCGGTGATGCCCGAGGACAATGGCGTGACACCCTTCCTCCCGCGCCACACGATAGAGAATACCGCGACGGAGGCGTGAACAGAGCGAGCAATAGGTTTTATTCTCAGGCAGTTTGTCCGTGACGATGGAGTAGGTGTCTTCGGTGATGATGCGGTGCTCAACGCCGAGCCCCTTGAGATAGTCAGGCAGGACATGTTTGGGAAAACCCGGCTGGCCCTGATCAAGGTTGCAGGCGACAAGCTCCGCCTTCAGCGCGCCTTGCCATTTCAGATTCATGAGCGCGGCTAGCAGCGTATAGCTGTCCTTGCCGCCCGACAGACAAATCAGCCATTTTTGCGGGTCGCCATCGGCGCCCAAACCGTCCATTCCGAAACGGCGGATCGCTTCTTGTGTCTGGCGCAGGAGCCGCTTCCTGAGCTTTTTGAACGAAACCGATGACGGCGCATGGGCGTAAGCCGCCGGCAACATCGTCGACCCGGTCTCTTTTTCCTCTTCAAAGGCAAGGCCGTCGGCCATGGAAACGCATCCTCTTTGGACTGCGCCTCTAAAACCATAAAGACCTGGTCTTTGTCACGCCGAAAAGCGGGTCTTTGCGTTCGCACCCTGATTTTGCACGCCAAAGAGCGCCGCAAGCGTCTTGTCGATACGGCGCTTCACGGCTTCCTCAACATCAAAACGCACCGCATAACAATCGCCGCCGAACCGGCGCACGACCGTAGTTGGATAGGCGCCCACCCCGCGGATACAAAGCGTGTAAGCAACCCCGGTCTGCAACGGCGCAAAGGCGCGGAACGCGGCGCCGCCGCGCGAGACATTGATCATCACCCCAAAAGAATAGCGTTCAGCGCCACGCAAAATATCCACTGGCGCAGCGTAGTCGAAACGAAAGCTTTTGCGGCCGACGACACCGCTTTGTTTATTATCGTTAGTCATAGCGTCCTCCCGAGAGGCGCCTTTATACGACATGGAAGAAAACCTAGCGGAAAATATGCTGAGTCATTTAAGGACAATTTTCATTATATTATTCCTTCCACCGGTATTTTTTCCGGATACGGAAATTTTGTAACGCTGATGCAAAAGGCCCGCAGCGGCTGGAGACGCATGCGGGCCCGAAGTCGATTGTCGGGGCCTTGTCGTTCGGCCCGTGTCTTTACTTCAATTAGAATGCGCGAATGCGGGGACGGACCTGGCAGACCGCGGAGGCGTCCATTGTGCCATCCATCATACTCATGAGAATGCGGTCGATCTGGCGCTTTTCCGTTTCTGAATTCTCAAACCGTACGCCGTAACTGCGCCCGTCAAACCGGCGCACCACAACACCGCTCCAGATGCCGATCCCGCGAACATGAAACTTGTATTTCCGTCCCATATTCACCGGCGTCATGCTGCGAATCCCGGCGCCGTCCCGTGAAAAGTCGATTAGCGTCCCAAACGCATGACGCTCCACACCGTCCATCACATCGACTGAAGCCGTTAGCCCAAAGCGGAAACTCTTCCGATTGTCTTCAGCGTTGTTGTCCATTCTCTCGCCTCTTGCAAAAGCCTCCCCCGAGACACCGCGCAACTTATACGAGAAGGATAAATGATCCTGCTAAAGACCGAAATTGTTTTGAAAATTTTTCAGCAAGACTTTTTTAGGTTCAGGACAGCGCCTTTACCGTCACTCACCGAGATGAGCGTCAAGAAACTCAAGGAAAGCAGGCCAGTCTTCTTTGACAACGCCATGCGTGCCCGGACGCAACCAGAAGGCGATCCCGGCCTGCGGCCGCCATTCATCAAGACGCGACTGCGACAAACCGTCTGAGCCTAAAAGCTCATAAACCGGATCTGCGCCCATCGCCGCCCGGAAAGCCCCGTTCGGATCGGACCAGACATCGCGGCGCGCATTGCCGAGCAGCACCGGTCGGGGGGCGATCAATGCGAGCAGGAGATGCTGATCCACATCCATCCCCTTTTCCTCGCCCGCCCGTGCCGCGTAACTTTTTGCAAACCAGTGAGGATAGGCGCCCGTTATTGCGGCGACGCTTTCGCCCTTCTTTTCGCGATTGAGGGAAGCGCCGCCCGTGCCGGATTGATGCGCAATGACTGCGGCGATGCGCGGATCCCATGCGGCGGCGACCAGCGCCGCCTTGCCGTAACGCGAATGACCCCAAGTCGCGATGGCGTTGGCGTCAATGCGCGGGTCCTGCTCCAGCGCATCCACCGCTCGCGAGAACAGCCAGCCCCAGGCGGCGACGGCGCCCCAGCGCGTATCATCATTTTCATAGCCGGCGGAAAGGCGGCGCAACTCCGCAAGACCCTCGTCGCGCTGATCCGGTACAGTGTTGGGATAGAGCACAGCAACGCCGTAACCACGCTCCAGAATCATCTCGAAAGGCGGTGTGCAGATATAGCGTCCGAAGACATAGGTCATGACCCCACCCAAAGGTCCGCCGCCCATCTCTTGCGCGTCCGCCGGGCGCGAGACGGCAGGGTCCGGAACAACCTCCCATGAAGGACAGAATGTCTCCATCACGATAATTGGTACCGGTCCTGTTGCGTCTGCGGGCAGCGCAACCTCCAGCAAAAACCCGTCACGCCCGGGGAATGGTTTTGTTTCCACGGCGGCGCCGTTGAAAGTCGCTTCCGCAGACAATGTCCACTCTTCAAGCACACCGCTTCCGGCAAAGGCACCGTCATTCAGAACGCGCTTACCAATAACCCGCGTTGATGATGCATCGGGGAAGGCGCCATAGACTTCCGCTTCAAGCGCTTTTTGCAGCGCTGGCTTGCGCGCCTCCCAGTCCGGCGGATTTGTAACCGGTCCGTCTCCGGCGAAAGCCCCAAGCGCCGGCGGCGAGGCCGCGGCGCCGGCCGGTTTGAGATCAGCCCATGCGAGCGTCACACGGGCGCAACCGGAAAGAACGGTCAGCGCCGCTGACAGGAAAAGGAATTTCGCTAGGAGTTTCATCATGGCTCTATTTGCTTGCGCCCCAGCCATGACGGCAAGTAACAATCCTTTAAATGGCGCTTATTTGCGACGAAAAACGAGATAGGCGGGCGTCCGCCCTTCGCGCAGGGATTTCGCCTCATAACGCGTCTGCGGCCAGTCGCCAGGCCGCTGCTTCCAATCGGCCGCGCATGTCGCCGTCCATTCGAATTCGCTCGCATTTTGCGCATGCATCAGGGTCCAGCGGATATAGTCACGAATGTCTGAGGCGACGCGAAGTTCCCCGCCAGGTTTTAAAAGCCGTGCGGCTTGTGCGAAAAACCACGGTGAAATCATCCGGCGTTTGTGATGGCGCTTTTTTGGCCACGGGTCAGGATGAAGCACATAGATCCGTGCGAGGGAGGCGCCGGGAAGCGCCTCAATCAGCGGGCGAACATCGCCATGATGAATGCGTATATTTTCCTGTCCGCCATCATCTACATGAACGAGGAGCTTGGCGACGCCGTTGACGAAGGGCTCCGCCCCGATGAAGCCGGTGTTGGGGTTATGCGCCGCCTGCCAGGCGAGATGCTCGCCGCCGCCAAAGCCGACTTCAAGGTGAATTTCCTCCGCCTGCGGAAAAAGCCTTTGCGGATCGAGAGCGCCGCCCATGGGAACAGCAAGACGCGGCAGCAATGTTTCCATCAACTGCGCCTGACGCGGCTTTAAGGGCTTGTCCTGCTGGCGGCCGTAAAGCCGGGGAATATATGTCTTGTCGCTCATCAACGCGGTGCTTAGCGGGGCGAGACTGCCCGCTCAAGCCCCCGCGCAAGCCGATGAGCGCGCTTATTCCGCCGTGTGTTTCACGAAGCGGTTGCTGTTGAACTGACGCCAGCCGTCTTTCGTCCTGATCCAGTCCGTCACGTCGAGCTCTCCGGAAGAGACAAGCTCATACCGGGTGCGGCCCTGCTTGGCGCCGTCAACGCCCCAGTGAGCGACCAGCGCGTCGCCGTCGCGCGTCGCGTGGATCGGATGAAGATCGCCGGAATTGTCGGCCCAGTAGGCCGAAAGTGTTTCTCCTTCGCCAAGCTGGTAATGCGCGACGCCTTCAAAGGTGAAAGCGGCGCCGTCATCACGCGTCACTGCGACGCTGTAATCGAGGCGGTAGAACTTGTCGTTGAGCGCCGGGGCCCAGATCATGATGCTTTCAGCCGCGCCGCCAAAAGCCGGACCATCGGACGTCCATTCGCCTTCAAATTGCTCCAGGAGACCCGCAACGTCCTCAGCGCGCGCCGGCGCCCATAGCAAAAAGAAAACACCCAAGAAAACTGCAAAAACCCGGATCATCGCCTTCTCCATCAACGCTCTGTTCCCAGACGCGCAACAGCGTCCCTGATCGACAAATCAGGGACGCTGTCAGAACGCTTTTAAATGGGGTGTGCGCCTAAAGAGCCTTTTTCAGCGCGTCGACGAGATCGGTTTGCTCCCAGGAGAAACCACCCTCTGCATCCGGCTCGCGGCCGAAATGGCCGTAAGCGGCGGTGCGCGCATAGATCGGCTTGTTAAGGTCGAGCTGGCGGCGAATGCCCGACGGCGACAGATCCATCACCTCGCCCAGCGCGCGCTCCAGCGCCTCTTCATCGACCTTTCCGGTGCCGTGCAGGTCTACATAGATCGACAGTGGCTGCGCAACGCCGATCGCATAAGAGAGCTGAATGGTGCAGCGGTCGGCGAGATCGGCGGCGACAACGTTTTTCGCAAGATAGCGTGAGGCATAAGCCGCAGACCGGTCGACTTTAGTGGTGTCCTTGCCGGAGAAAGCTCCGCCGCCATGAGGCGCCGCGCCGCCATAAGTGTCGACGATGATCTTGCGGCCGGTGAGCCCTGCGTCGCCGTCCGGCCCGCCAATGACGAACTTGCCGGTCGGGTTGACGTGCCAGGCGCAATTCGCCGCGATCGGCAGATCGGCGACCGACTTGCGAATATAAGGCTCGACCACTTCACGCACCTTGGCCGAATTCCAGGACGCGTCGAGATGTTGCGTCGAGAGAACAATCGACGTGATCTCCACCGCTTCGCCATTGCGATAGCGTACGGTCACCTGGCTCTTGGCGTCGGGGCCGAGACGGCCTGCGTCGCCTTTGCCGGCGTGACGCGCCGCGGCGAGGTCTTCAAGAATCTTGTGGCTGTAATAAATCGGCGCCGGCATCAGCGTCGGCGTTTCCCGGCAGGCGTAACCGAACATGATGCCTTGGTCGCCCGCGCCCTCTGCATTTGCATCCGACGCCTTGTCGACCCCTTGCGCGATATCGGCTGACTGGCCGTGCAGCAACACTTCAATATCTGCATTTTCCCAGTGGAAGCCGTCCTGTTCGTAACCAATCGCCTTGATCGCCTCGCGCGCTGCGTTCACGAACGCAGCCGGCTTCACGCCGCCCTTGCCGTCCATCAACCCTTCCGGGGCCCGCACTTCGCCGGCAATGACTACTTTGTTGGTGGTGGTCAGGGTTTCAGCCGCGACCCGCACATCCCACGGGTTCATTTCTCCGGCCTGCGCCTCGCGATAGATCAAATCGACGATCTCATCGGAAATGCGGTCGCAAACCTTGTCCGGGTGGCCTTCGGAAACGCTTTCACTGGTGAAAAGATAGGACTGACGAACCATAGAAATGCTGGACCTCACATATAAGGAAAACTTTATATGCCCGGCTATACAGAATCGGCGCGGCTGTGTCCAACCGAAAGAGAACCGTTTTTCCAGAGGGGCGGCTACGCCGGAAAAATGGCGCAGTGGCGCGGGTCGGCCCTTAAGAGATCTCGCCGCCTTCGGTTTCGGCGATGGATTTCACAAGATCGAGCACCCGTTTTTTGACCTGAGGGTCTTTGATCTCGGAAAAATACCGGCAAAGCTGAACGCCGTCGGGCGAGTTCACAAGCGCCATGAGCGATTCGCTGGCCTCGCCTTCGGCAAAACCCGAAGCGGCCGATCCGTCGCCAAAATCGTCGTAAAAGAACTGCACCGGCACTTCGAGCAAGCGCGAGAGTTCGAACATCCGGCTGGCGCCGATCCGGTTCACGCCTTTTTCGTATTTCTGGATTTGCTGGAAAGTCAGCCCGAGCGCCTTGCCGAGCGTTTCCTGGCTCATGCCGAGGATCATTCTACGCAGTTTGACGCGCGACCCCACATGGACATCAATCGGATGAGGCCCGCTTCGCTTGCCCGTATCATCTGATGTCATTTCCGCCGCTTTTTGCGGTTTCGCCATGCTTAGTCCCCACGCATTACTGACGAGGCCTTCTGACCCCGGCTACCGAACTGTCCGCTTATAGAGCAGCCCCCTGAAGGCGCAAAGCGATAAGGCCCAACTCATTCACGGGCAAACAACTTTCCTCTAAAAGGCAGTATCAGGAAAATCAGCACAAACAGCAAAAAAGGCCAGTCTCCAGCGCGATCATACAGCGTTCGCGGTAATTTCGGCGGCAAGGGGGCGTCTATCTTACCCGCCTGATAGAGCGGGATTCGGGCGAGGATGCGTCCTTTTGCATCAATCAGCGCTGAAACCCCGGTATTGGCCGAGCGGGCCATGGGCAGTCCGGTCTCGACAGCGCGCAACCGCGCCATATCGAGATGCTGGCGCGGTCCAGAGCTGTCGCCGAACCAGGCGTCATTGGTTGCGACGACGAGCCAGTCGGGACGCTCGCCCTTGTAATAGGAGGCGCCCGGAAAAATCGCTTCGTAACAGATCATAGGGGAGAAAGAAGCGCCTCTTGCGGAGAGTGTCTTGGGGCCCGGCCCGGAAGAAAACCCGCGGTCCTGATAAGGCGTCAGCGCAGCGACGCCGATCTGACTCAGGAAATCGTAGAGGGGGAGATATTCGCCGATGGGAACGAGATGGTGCTTGTCATAATGGGCGGTGATGCGCCGGCGGTCTTCTTCCTGCTCGACAATGGCGATAGAATTATACCAGCGCTCCTCGCCATTCTCAGCCTCCTCACGCCGCACCGTCCCGGCGATCAGCACCGAGTTTTCGGGGAGGTCTTTCGAAAGCACCTCCAGCGCCGAGGGTGATTCGTTTAAAAGCGGCGCGCCATTTTCCGGCCAGATAATGAACAGCTGCGCATCTGGGGGAACGGCCCCGCGCGAATGCTCCATCTGGCGTTCGAAGTTTTTCGCCCAATAACTCCACTGAATTTTTTCCCGCTGGGGAATATTGGGCTGGACAATCCGCACAAGCTGGCGGGCGTCGCCTTGCGGCTCCGGCATCGCAAGACGGATGGCCCCGGCGCCAAACAACAACGCCGCGCCGCCCAGCATGACCCAGAAGCCGGAAAGCGGTTTTACCTTGTCACGGGATTCAAGTCCGGCAGCGGGCGCGGCGGCAAGGAAAATTGCGACAAGGCTTAATCCGTAAGCGCCATACCACGCCGCCGTCTGCGCACCGACGGCGTTTCCTGCGAAAACCTGACCTGTCAGATTCCAGGGCAGGCCAGTCAGGATGTGGCCGCGCGCATATTCAACAAAAGCGAAAACGCCGGTGAAGAAGAAAATGCGCGCCCAGCCGGTCATGGGAAAAGCCGCACAGCACAGCGCGACGGCGCCCGTAAAAAGCGCAAGAAACGCCGGCATACCGGTAAGGGCGAATGGCGCCATCCAGGCGAACTGATCGGCCTGCACGAAAAACGACAGGGCCATCCAGTAAACCCCGGCGAGAAAATATCCGAAGCCCCAGAGCCAGCCGACAATAAAGGCGCTGCGTTTTGGCTTGTCCCGCGCCGCGGCGCCGTCAATCAAGAGCACCAGCACCGTAATCCCCACCGCCATCAGGGGCAGGAGGTAGAGCGGCGCCAGCGCAGCCGCAGAGGCGAGGCCCGCGAAAAAAGCCATGAGCCAGCGCCGCCAGCCGGAAGCGCCGCGAATTCCTTCGGCGGCGCGCGCTATCAGCTCTGAACATCGAGACAAGACGTCTTGCAAACGCCTACTCCGCAGCCTTGCCCGGCGCATTCGCGGCGGACGGTCGGATGCGCAACTTCCTGACCTTGCGCGCATCGCCTTCGGTCACCTCGAAGTCGAAGCCATTGGGAGCGGACAACACTTCTCCACGCTGGGGCACGCGGCCCGCCAGCGAAACAGCGTAGCCGCCGACTGTGTCGATCTCATCATCCTCCGTATCGAGATGAAGTCCGGTTTCTTCTTCGAAGTCATCAAGCTCGACGCGCGCATCCACTTCCCAGCCGCCGCTCGGCAAAGCGGCGATAACAAGTTCATCCTCGTCGTCATGTTCGTCATTGATTTCACCGACGATCTCTTCAACGAGGTCTTCGATAGTGACGAGCCCGTCAGTACCGCCATATTCATCGATGACGAGCGCCATGTGAATGCGAGACGCCTGCATGCGCAGGAGCAGATCGGTGACGCGCATAGAGGGCGGCACATAAAGCACATCCCGGCGCAAGGTTTTCAAAATCGGCCCCGAAGCCGGCAAAGGTTTGGCGTCGTCAGCGATGAGGCCGATGACGTCTTTGAGATGCACCATCCCGACGGGATCATCGAGATCGCCGCGATAAACCGGCATGCGCGAATGACCCGCATCAGAGAACAGCCGTATCAGTTCTTGCAGCGGCGTATCGATGTCGACCGCGGCGATGTCAGCGCGCGGCGCCATCACGTCGAAAACTTTCTTTTCGTCAAAGGCGATGACCCGCTCGATCATTTCGCGCCGGGCCTGATCGAACACAAGCGCAGCCGCCTCTTCGCCATTTTCGAAGGCGGCGATATCTTCTGCGCGGCCGGGCTTGCCAATCATCGAGCGCAGCCGCGCTATAATACTGTCGCCGATTCCGTTTTCGTCACTGCTATCGTCAATCGTCATTCGCTTCGCCGCTTATCTTTCTCATCCGCCAGCCTGGCCATAAGGGTCCGCGACGCCCATGACCGACAAAATCTCCGTTTCGCGCCGCTCCATCTCGACGGCTTCGTCTTCCGTCTCATGATCATAACCGATCAGATGGAGCATGCCATGGATAATGAGATGGGCCGCATGATCGCGCAATGGAATCTCTTTCTCGGCCGCTTCCGCCGCGCAGGTCTCGCGCGCAAGAGCGATGTCCCCAAGGAACCCCTCGTCTTCTCCGGAGGGAAAAGACAAGACATTGGTGGCCCCATCCTTGTCGCGAAAGCGGGAATTGAGGTCGGTCATGGCGGCGTCATCGCAGAATAAAAGAGCGATCTCGCGCCCGATCGACGCCTCGAACGCCGCCGCATGGCGCTGGCACTCCTCAGCAAGCGCGGCCGCGTCCGGTAGGATCGCAGTCCAGCCCTCATCTTCAATCACGGCCTCAATCATCGTCCGATGGTCATTTCTGGGCGCCACGGCTTTCATAAGCGGCGATAATGCGCGCAACCAGAGGATGGCGCACGACGTCGGACGCCTCGAAACGCACCTCGGCGACGCCCTTCACGCCCGAGAGAATGCTCAGTGCGTCGGCGAGCCCGGAAACCTCTCCCGACGGAAGGTCCGTCTGGGTCGGGTCGCCGGTGATCGCCATATGGGCGCCCTCGCCAAGACGGGTGAGGAACATTTTCATCTGCGCCGGCGTCGCATTTTGCGCTTCGTCAAGAATGACCGCAGCCCTGGCGAGCGTGCGTCCACGCATGAAGGCGATGGGGGCAATCTCAATTTCATTTGCTGCGATGCGCCGCTCTACATAATCCGCATGCATCATATCATGCAGCGCGTCGTAAAGCGGGCGCATATAGGGGTCGAGTTTTTCGCGCATTTCACCGGGCAGGAAACCGATGCGCTCACCAGCCTCAAGGGCGGGCCGCGACAGAATGATCCGTTCGACTTGTCCCGATAACAACAGGCCCACCGCATGAGCAACGGCAAGGTAGGTTTTGCCCGTGCCGGCGGGGCCAACGCCAAAAGTAAGATCGCTTTCCGACAGGGCGTGCAAATACGCCGCCTGATTGGGCGTGCGCGCCGTAATCAATCGCTTCGGTGTTTTGATTCCCGGGCTCATGGAATGAACCTCCACCGGCGCTTCGGACAGTTTCGCCGCCGCGCGCACCTCGCCGGCGCCCACCGCCTCGCCTCGGGCAAGCCGCGCATAAAGCGAGGACAACGCCGCAATGGCGCGCCTGCGCGCGTCAACGGCGCCGGTCACCGCGAAGCGGTTGCCGCGGGGATTGATGCGCACATCAAGGGCGTCTTCGAGAATGGAGAGATGGGCGTCATGTTCGCCGGAAAGGGCCGCGACCAGACGATTGTCGTCAAAGTCGATATGCTCGATTTCGCCTGAAGATTTCTGTTCGCTCAAGCGGCGGCCTCTTCCCTTTTCAATATAGCGCCCGCAAGGGCGTTCGGCGTTACGCCTTCAATCTTCACCTTAGCAATCTTTCCAAGACAAGATTGTGGCGCCTCAACGTGAACGCTTTGCAAATAGGGCGAGCGGCCAATGAGCTGACCTTCCTTACGGCCGGGCTTTTCAAACAATACCGGCAGTTCGGACCCGATGCGGGCCTGATTAAAGGCCTGACGCTGGACCTCGAGAAGACTTTGAAGTCGCGCAAGACGGTCATTCTTTTCGTCTTCGGCCACCTGTTTGGGCATCGCTGCGCCGGGCGTGCCGGGCCGGCGGGAATATTTGAACGAGTAGGCCGAGGCGTAGCCGATCGCGTCGACGAGGGCCAATGTGGCTTCAAAATCCTCACTCGTTTCGCCAGGGAAACCGACGATAAAGTCGCCGGAAAGGGCGATATCGGGCCGGGCGGCGCGGATGCGCTCAATCAGTTTGACGTAGTGCTCGGCGGTATGGCCGCGATTCATCGCTTTGAGAATTTTGTCCGAGCCCGCCTGCACCGGAAGGTGGAGATAAGGCATCAGCTTCTCCTCCTCAGCGAAGGCTGCGATAAGCCCGTCATCCATATCGCGCGGGTGAGAGGTGGTGAACCGGATGCGGTCGATCCCGTCGATTTTCGCCAGATGACGGCAGAGTTCTCCCAGCCCCCATTCATCTCCTGCGACACCGGCGGGCGGAGCTGAGCCCCAGGCGTTCACATTCTGACCCAGCAGCGTGATTTCGCGAACACCCTGCGACGCGAGCGAGCGCGCCTCGGCGACAATCGCGTCCACATTGCGCGAAACCTCGGCGCCGCGCGTATAGGGAACGACGCAGAACGTGCAGAACTTGTCGCAACCCTCCTGCACCGTCAGGAACGCCGTCGGCCCGTCTGTCTTGCGTTCCGCGAGACGGTCGAATTTTTCTTCAACAGCAAAGTCCGTATCCAGAATATCGCCGCGCTCACGGGCAGTGCGGGCGATCAGTTCCGGGAGGCGGTGATAGGCTTGCGGGCCCACCACCATGTCGACCACCGGCGCGCGGCGTGTGATCTCCGCTCCTTCAGCCTGGGCGACGCAACCCGCGACAGCGATCTTCATATCGACGCCAGATTTGGCCTTGTCGGTTTTGAGCTGTTTGAGGCGCCCAAGGTCGGAATAGACCTTCTCGGCAGCCTTCTCGCGGATATGACATGTGTTGAGGATGACAAGATCCGCCGCCTCCGGCGCGTCGGCGACAGCGTAGCCCAGAGGCTTCAACAGACCCGCCATACGCTCGGAATCATAGACATTCATCTGGCACCCATAGGTGCGGATGAAGACGGATTTACCTTGTTTTGGCCGCGGATCGGTCATGGTCTCTTGTCATTTATATTATGCAAGCGCCGCTATTTAGGCGGGCGGGCTCGGCAATGCAATGAGGCTGCGATATCGGCGCGAAATCGCGGGCTTGTGAGCATTATTGGTTTGATCGCGCGCTGGTTGCGCGGCAAAATACCAGAAGGGAGAGAGCGCGTAACGCTTTCTGAGGGTGTTGATGACGTCAAATCGGTATTTTTTGCGCGCGTTCTGCAGCGCAGCAGCGGGATTGAGCCTGACTGTGAAGCCAGCGCCGGCACAGGAATCCTCCTCCACAGACGGGCAGCCGCCTGTTCTGGTGGAGTTATTCCTTTCGCAGGCCTGCTCCATGTGCCCACCGGCGGCGGCGCTTTTCCCGGAGATCGCCGAACGCGATGATGTCGTCGCCCTGTCCTGGCATATCGACTATTGGAACATGACCAGTTCCGCCAATGGCCGCTGGGAGGACCCTTACTCAAAATCGGAATTCACCACGCGCCAGAAGCGCTACAACAAGAACATCCGCCACAAAAGCTCGATCTATACGCCGCAGATTGTCGTCGGCGGCGAGATGGAAACGGTGGGCGGCAAGAAAGAAAAGATAAGCACCCTGATCGATGCGGCGCCGCGAACCGGCGCGCCGATTGAGGGATCGCTCTCGCGCGGCGGAATGCAGTTTGAAATCGGCGAAAGCGACGCGGGCGGCAACGCCTATCTCGTGACTTTTAAAAAACGCACATCGACGCGCATTACCGGCGGCGCCAACACCGGCAAAATTTTCGAAGAAGCCAATGTCGTGACCGGCATTCGCCGCCTCGGCCTTGTCCGCAAACGCGGCGGCGAGCTGTGGGTTGAAAAACCGTCAGAGGGTGAGAGCTGCGCCCTGATCGTGCAGGAGCCCGGACAAAAGCGCATCAGCGCAGCGGCCTATTGCCCACTTTAGGCAAAGCCCGCCTTAAGATTTCTTTTTTGTCCTTTTTGCCTGTGCGATGGCGTCCTTCATATCAGTGTAGCGATAACCACCGACATGAAAATAATCGACCGGGATGCGTTTCACGCCATATTCCCGCATCGCCTGCGCCGCGCCATCCTCAGTTTCTTTATCTATGAATTTAGTCATCATGCAAAATCTCCTATGTTGCTAATTTAGTCACTTGCGCCTTCATGTCTTATCAGCGCATGCCGTCAACGGATATTAATATTGCGAAAATATATTTCGTATACGGAAATTCGATTGCCTTTACGTAGATTCAGGCGCATTAGATGATGACGACCCGAACAATTCGCGATTCTTCAGCAACTGGCATTCGCTGATAGCGCTAATCTAACACTACAAAACTTGGGGGAGACTGATCGCCTGCCGGTGTGCATATCCGGCAGGCTGATCTTTGGGCTGAGAGCGCAATCTCAAGCACCGCTCAACACACAGTCGCGGGCTCTTCAGTAGCCATAACAAAAAAGGAATTTCTGTCATGGCCAAAGGCCAACAACGCAGCAACAAAGAAGCCAAGAAACCCAAACAAAACAAACCCAAGAAGGTTGAACAGTCGGTCTCGCAAACGACAGAAGTCTTTCACGGAAAGCCAAAGAAAAAAGGCGGGAAAACTAGCTAAGGGCACATGAAAACAGTCATGCGTCTACGCAGCTATCATTATTGCGCCTGTATGGAGCGTCGCACTCCCATCCGTCTCCAGCGTAATCCAGATGCGCGTTTTCAGGCACCCTGACAGCGATGCAAGCCGCGCCATTGGACTGAAACCCGCGCTCACACTGCCAGCCGGCGCCGTATGACGCGCCCGTAAGATAGCCGCCCTCCGGAACGACCACTTTCTCACAAGCGTCCCTGGCCACTTTATAGCCGCGATCGCAATTCCAATCGCTTCCGCTAAGCCCATACACCAAAAATCCATTCGCCGGAGCCACGAGCCGCGCACATTCGCCAGCGCGTTCTTTATATCCGCGCTCACAGGCCCATCCCCGGCCATAAGTTGAATTTGTTGCATAGCCGTTTTCCGGAACAACTATAGGCTCACACTCATTCTCGCTGACGCGAAATCCTCTTTCGCACTCCCAGCCTGAACCAAAGCTTTCGCCGGAAAGATATCCGTTCTCTGGAACAGTAATAAGCTGGCACGACGTATCGACCTTCTGAAATCCGCGAACGCAACTCCATTGAAAACCAAGCGATGATAAATAGGCGTTGTCAGGCAAAGTAACCTCGATACAGGCCTCTCCCTCGCGGCGATATCCATACCGACACTCCCAGCCGCGGTCATAAGAGGAGTTCGTGGCGTATGCGTTTTCGGGAATTGCGATTTCAACACACGCATCAGATCGTTTCGTAAATCCTCGCGCGCATTCCCACCCCCCAAGATAGCCTTTGCTGATCGAATTGGCGGGAGGCGCGGACTCCTGCGCTGATGCAACTCCTGCGAAAACAAGAACCACAAGCATGAGCGCAAGCGTCGAAACCGCCCGGCGAACATCAATAAAACCTGCTCTAAGATTGTTCATAAAAATATCCTTATTGCCGTGCGCCGCATAGCAGAAGGCGGCCGGGTGAACTGCTCGCCAGATATATGCGCAGCATCACCCTCGCAGCCGGCGAGGCGCGAGGGTGTTGTAAGCGTCGTTTTGGTAAAAATGCGGAGAAGCACGAAGCCTCTCCATTGAGCTTTTAAGCTTTTTTGACTTCGGCCGTTGCAGGCGTTGTCGTTTCCTCAGCCTTGGCAGCTTCATTAGCTGCAACCGGCGCCTTTTCAGCGCCTTTTACTTCAGCTTGTTTCGGGGTTTTATCGCCTTGATTATCGCTTTTTTTAAACATTTTCTGAACTTCCATTTGCATCGGCACTGATTTGCCGGCGCCACCCTTAGATGGGAAGCTCATGACGACTATACAATGGGCGAATAGCGTTGCAGAAATTTATTTTGTACACGGAAAAAATAACACTTCCTGCGTGATTTCACCCTTAACGCACAATCACGCAAACCGATCCGTCGCGCGGACCAGCGCATCAATGATCCCCGGTTCGGACGCCGCGTGTCCGGCGTCATCGATGAGTTTGAAATCCGCCTCGGGCCAGGCCTTGTGCAGATCCCACGCCGTTTTCACGGGCGTGCAGACGTCGTAACGCCCCTGCACGATGACACCTGGAATATTCCGTATGCGGTCAATATTGGCCAGGATCTGATCATCGCGCTCGAAAAAACCGCCATGCTGGAAAAAATGCGCCTCGATGCGAGCAAAGGCGAGCGCGAAGGCGTCGCTTGAAAACGCCTGCACCCGCTCATCGGAAGGCAGAAGCGAGACCGTGCCGCCCTCCCACATGCTCCACGCCTTGGCGGCGCGCATCTGCTCCGCCCGGTTGGTTCCCGTCAGCCGCTTGTAATAGGCGGCGATCAGGTCGCCGCGCTCTTCCTCGGGGATCGGCGCCAGATATTTCGCCCAGAGATCGGGAAAGAGCCAGCTCGCCCCTTCCTGATAAAACCACAAGAGTTCGGCCCGGCGGAGCGTGAAAATCCCGCGCAACACCAGTTCGGTCACGACATCCGGATGGGTCTGCGCATAAGCGAGCGCAAGCGTCGACCCCCACGAGCCGCCAAACACTTGCCAGCGCTCAATGCCCAAATGCCGCCGCAATTTCTCCATGTCCTCGACAAGATGCCATGTTGTATTGTCGGTCAGGTCAGCGTGGGGCTGCGACTTGCCGCAACCGCGCTGATCGAAAAGAACAATACGATAATTCGAAGGGTCGAAATAACGCCGCATGGACGGCGTGGAACCGCCGCCCGGGCCGCCATGACAAACCACGACAGGCTTGCCGCCGGGCGCGCCGGAAACTTCATAATAGAGTTCATGGACATCGCTGACGCGCAGCATACCGGCGTCGAACGGCTCAAATGGCGGATATAAATTGCGGAGCGCGGTCATTTCCCTGCTGACAAGCCTTTTTCAATCGGTTAGCGTTTAGTGGGGAGAGGCATGTGTAACAAGTCTTTCTGTGGGATAAGAGTTTGGTGATCAGGGGCGTTCAGGCCGCCAAGTCGTTTAATCGGACTTTCGCGGCGATGGTATTAGCGTTGACTTTCACGGCGTTGACCGGCGGATGCGCGGTGAACCCTGTTTCCTCTCAATCCAGCGTTAAATATCAACCAGCCGCCGAGCGCGACCTTCTCGCCGACGCGGCGCGCGATGTGGCGGATGCGCCCTGGCCAAAGCCCGAGCCCGTCTCTTTTGTTTCGCGCATGACCGTTGGCGCTATTGATGACGGCTTTTCCAAGAGCGACGCCGCCGAGGTCTATGCGAGCACGCTACAGCCCGAGGGCGAACGCTTTTCCCGGCTGGAATCAGACGCCAAGTCCAATCTCGAGGCTGCTGAGCGGCTTTTGGGCGTCGCGGAAAGCGCTGTCACGGCGCCGCGCCTTACGGGCAATGACGTCGCGATCGTTGAAGACGCCATTCAGACTCTGCGTGAAAACCGCCAGATTTATGTGAGCGCCGCTCACCAGATTGAAAAGCTTGGCGAGCGCGTGGACGATGATCGTCTCGACGCTATTCGCGAAGCTTACAACACCGCGATCCGCGATCTGGGCGAAGCCGCCGACGGGCTGGCTGACCGGCTCGACCGCGACCTCTCGGAAAATTACGCCTCCCCGGCGCCAAGACCACTCATCAATAATCTTTCCGGCGTCTGAGCGAATTCAATTTGCTGAAAACAAAAAAGCGCGCCCGAACAAGGACGCGCTTTTTTGTTTTTGAAGGTTGGAAGACCTATTCCGCCGCCGCGACGCCGCCTGAAGCGCCGAGCGCCGCAACACCCTCGACATATTCCTGCCGCTTGCGCTTGTTGATCTCATCAAACTCCTCAGCGCGCTCTTCGTCACGCTTGGACAGCTCGCCATAATCAATATCGGCGAATCCGAGCACGCCCATTTCTCCGTAAGCCGCCTGGATTTTGTCGGACCAGAGGCCGATATCGCGCACGATCGGCACGATCCGCTGGAACAGCATGGTGCGGAACATTTTCTGGTAGCCCGAGGCGTTCTGCGCTTCGACAATCTCGTCCACCGGCAAGCCGAGGCTTTGATAAAGCTCGCGCGCCTCAAAGCGGTCGCGCATATGATAGCAAGCCTCAACCAGAAACTCTTCGCGCTCGTCGCGCTCAGCCTGCGTCAGATGCGGATAATATTCTTTCAGCGTCAGCCGGCCAAAAGCGACGTGACGGGATTCATCTTCCATCACATAGGCGTTGACCTGTTGCGCCAGCGGGTTCTGCGACGTCTCGCGGATATTGTTAAAGGCCGCAAGCGCCAGCCCCTCAATCACCACCTGCATGGCGAGATAGGTCATATCCCAGCGCGAGTCGCGCAACGCCTGATCGACCAGCGTCTGCAATGGATGGGTCATCGGATAAGCGACGCCGAAACAATGCAGCAGCTTTTTGTAAGCCTCTACATGACGGGCTTCGTCCATGACTTGCGTCGAAGCGTAGAATTTGGCGTCGAGGTCAGGCACCTGCTGGACAATCTTCGCCGCACAGATCAGCGCCGCCTGTTCGCCCTGCATGAATTGCGAGGTCGTCCACGCCTGCACATGCCGACGCAGCTCCGCGCGCTCCTTGTTGTTCATCTTGCCCCAGACTGGCGTGTTGATCAGGCCGCCCATCTCGTCCGGGATCTGCATCGGATTTTCTTCATCGAGCTCAAGGGTCCAGTCGATGCGGTCGAGCGCATCCCACTGCATGTCCTTGCCCTTCTGATAAAGGTGCATCATCTGCTTGCGGCCGTCGTCATACTCCCAGTCGAACGTCGTTTCGAAGTCCTGGGGCACAGTCCAGCAAGGATCGATATCGGGGATCGGATAGAGCTCGCGCAAAGACGCCATATGTGGTTCCTCCCAAAACTGGCTCAAAGCAGATCAGGGCCGCGCTGATGGTTTTTCTTCTGAACTCTACGGTCCGTCGCGCTGGCTCAACACTACTACACTGATCAGTTTACCTAGAGGGCGTCAAGATTTCCTTATGCCGTTTGCTAGTTTTGGTCAAAAATTTAAGAATTTTTGGCTTTATCTAGCGGCACGCCATAAAGCTCCAGCCGGTGGTCCACCAGCTTAAAGCCGTGCTGTTCGGCGATCTTCTTTTGCAGCGCTTCAATCTCTTCATTGACGAATTCAATGACCTCACCGGTTTTGAGATTGATGAGATGGTCGTGATGCGTCTCCGTCGCCTCTTCATAGCGGGCGCGCCCATCCTGAAAATCATGGCGCTCAACGACACCCGCCTCTTCGAAAAGGCGCATGGTGCGATAGACAGTGGCGATCGAAATCTTGTCGTCGATCTCCGTCGCGCGGCGGTGAATCTCCTCAACATCGGGATGATCCTCGGCGACCGACAGGACGCGCGCAATCACCCGGCGCTGTTCGGTCATGCGCATGCCTTTGGCGACACAAATTTTTTCTAGCCGATCCATGAAGTCTCCTCGATCCGGCATTGGATAGCGGGCGTCTTTATCGCCGTCCCCGCCGCGCCATGCAACTCGAAAGCGAACCGGCGGCGAACACTACAAGTCGAGCGCCATGACCACCGCATCACCACCGTCACGGTAATATCGCTGGCGCGCACCCACCTGTGCAAAACCGGCGCGCGCATAAAGCGCTCGCGCTGACGAATTAAGCGCATCAACTTCCAGAAAGCACCGCTTCGCGCCGCCAAGCCGGGCCGCCTCTAAAACGCCGGATAGCAGGGCGCGCCCAAGCCCGCCGCCGCGCGCCTCATCAACAACTCCGATGGTGAGGATCTCGGCTTCAGGCCCAAGATCGCGCCAAACTGCAAAGCCTTGCGGCTCGGTCTCACAGGCGCCGCCAAAAAGAACTGTCACGCGCGGCGCGACAAAACTCTCCTTTACGCTGTCTGAACCCCAACTGCGCTCGCCAAAGGCGAGCGCTTCCAGGCGGGCAAGCATCTCGGCGTCTTCTCGGCTGGCAGGCCAGATCCGCCACGCGACGGTCATAGAACCGCGCTGTCAAAGAGGCCGGGTTTGCCGGGCTTGGCGTCAGGCGCGCGTAAATAAAGCGGCGGCGGCGGCCCGTCCGGCGACGGCGCATTTGCAGCGAGCCGGGCGACGATCCTGGCGTCAATCTGCTGACTTTCCTCAGAAACGCTCCAGCCCGCCGGCCCGACGACAACGAGCCCAGCCCCGGAGCCCAGAACGCGGACTTTACGGCCCGCCGCCTTATCTTCCAGTTTTTGCAACACCTCTTTCGGTTCCGAGACGAACGGGGACATAATGATTTCACCACCCTGTCCATACAGCGCGGCGTAAACCTGTCCCCGTCTGGCGTCGATCACGGGCGCGACCAGCCCCTCCTCCCAATCCGGCGCCGCCAGCGCCGCGAGGCTGGTGACCCCGACAATTGGAATACCGGTTCCGACGCCAAGACCGCGCGCAAAGGACAAGGCGACCCGGACCCCTGTGAACCCGCCGGGCCCGACCACCACGCCGACCCGCGACAGATCGCTGATGGAAACCCCCGCCTTCGCCAGCGCCGCCGCCGCCATGGGGGCGAGCCGCTCCGCATGACCGCGCTCCATCCCCACGGATTCATCCGCGAGCACCTCATCGCCCCTTATGATAGCGACCGAGCAGCGTTGAAGCGCCGTATCCAATCCCAAGACCAACATGACGCCTCCATAGGGGCAGCGCGGCTCTCCCGCAAATCCCTTCTTTTTGAACCAAAGGAGGCCGCCATGGCCGACCCGACCGACTTTCAATTCGACCTGCCGCCAGATCGTCACTGGCCCCCCGTTCCCCTTGCTGAGCGCATCCACAAGAACGCCTGGGCCGCCGCGGATGGCTGCGCCTCCCTGCGGGGGGCGGCGCCACAAGAGACGGTGCGCGCCATTGTCATTCACGCCACAGCGGGCGCCGCCACGGCGGGCGCCGTCTCTGTCATGGAAGCGGGCCGCGCAAGCTTTCACTGGATTGTTCCAGGCAAAGATGAAAAGGCCCATGGCGTTCATGTCTGGGCGACTTGCCCAGAGCGGCTCGCCGCGTGGCATGTGCGCCGGTCATGTTCGCATCCTGACATCTGCGCAGGCGAGAACAACCTCAACCGTTCATCGCTCGGGATTGAGATCGTCAACCGGCAAAACGGTGCGGACCCGTTCTCGGATTGGCAAATTGAAGCCGCTGCAGACATTGTCCGCTACGTCGCCGGGAAATATCCGAACCTCGCCCATGTGGTGAGCCATGCGCGTCTCGACCCAACGCGACGCACCGACCCCGGCGTCAATTTTCCGTGGGCGGAATTTAAAGCGATGGTTCTGAATTAAGGGCGACGGGCGACAAACAGGGTCTGACCAAAGAACGGAACCGGCCCCTCGAGAATCTCCCAGCCGTGAAACAGATGGTTTCGAAGCCAGCTCTCGGGATGATAGGCCACATAAGTGCGCGAGCCTTCCTTGACGCGGCCGCGCACCACCAGTTTTCCGGCGTCGAACCGAGCTTGCTCTTCCGGCAGGAGCTGGCCCGGCGCAAGATTAACGTGAAAGGCGCCAAGGAAAATTCCCCCCGGCGCCAGCACACGGGCGATATCGTGCATCCAGGCGTCATGAGCCTCTTCGGAAAGATGGGTGAAGACCGACAGCGCATAAACCGCGTCGAAAGACGTAGCGGCGGCGGGCAAAGGCGGCATCAGGCCGTTATGAAAAAACTGCGCGCCTTGGATATGATCCGTACACCACTGAACGGCGTGTTCATTATAATCAAAGCCCGTGCGTTGATAGCGCGCCGGCAAACGCCGCAACACCCGGGCGAGCCCGCATCCCCAATCAGCAACGCGAGGGGTGTCTGTTTTCAGATGAGCGTCAATCAGCCCCGAAAGCGCCGCCGCCGTTTCACCGCCCGTTTTCCAGTAAAGATCGAAAGAAGTGTGGCGATACATGTCATGCATCCACCATAGCGGCGGCGGCACGAAATCAGGATGCGCCTCGCGAAACCGGGCGTTATCCTTCGCGCTCGCCCATTTCGAGCGCATATACCGCGCCGCATCGAACGCGGGCAACAAGCCGGCGGCGCGCGCAAGAGAAACAAGCCGCTGTTTCACAGCCATTTCCAGAAAGCGATCTTAAACAACCTGACAGGCGTCGTCGAACTCCAGCCGGGGAGAGCGCGGGAAAAGGTTTTCTTCCGTGCCGTAACCGATATTGCAGAGGAAATTCGACTTGTAATTGGTGCCGGCGAAAAACTCCTTGTCGACGCCGGCGTTATCGAAACCGGACATAGGCCCGCAATCGAGACCGAGCGCGCGCGCCGCGATCATGAAATAGGCGCCCTGCAAAGTGCCGTTGCGGAACGCCGTGGTTTTGATCAAGTCGTCATTGCCGGCGAACCAGCTTTTGGCGTCCGTATGCGGAAAAAGCTCAGGCAGCTTTTCATGAAACTCCATGTCGTGCCCGATAATGACGCAGCACGGCGCGGCCATGGTTTTCGCCTTGTTGCCATCGCCGAGGTGAGGCTCAAGCCGCTTCTTGCCTTCATCAGACGACACAAAAACAAACCTCGCCGGCGAACAATTGGCCGAAGTCGGACCCCATTTCATGAGGTCATAGACCGCCTGCATCAGGGGCCGCGTCACTTTGCGCGTCTCCCAGCCATTATGCGTGCGCGCATCGCGGAAAATGATGTCGAGGGCCTGGTCGTTGATCATCTTGTCGGACATGAGGGGCTTGCTCCAGCGGCTGCGTTATTGCCGCCCTTCATGCTATTTTTCATAGCGAAAGCCAAGCTCCAGCGCGACCTGATAATAGGCGACCTTGTCATCATCAATCAGGCCGCGGGTTTCGATCACTTCAAACCAGTCAAGATGCTTCAGCGTTTTCGACGCTGTCGCGATGGCGTTCTGGATCGCGTCCTCAATCGAGGTTTTCGAGGTTCCGACGACTTTGCTGACGGCGTAGACATTATCTGACATGGGGCGTTCCTTTCAGTTCTGCGGCGCACATATGGCGCACCAGGTAAGGAACACTTGACCGCCCGCCGGGGTTCAGCCCACCGGTGAAGAATAGGGCTTACGCCGCCTCGACGCGCGCAACCTCTGGCACGTAGTGCTTCAGCATGTTCTCGATGCCGTTTTTGAGGGTCAGCGTCGAGGACGGACACCCCGAACAGGCGCCCTGCATAGAGAGAAAGACAACGCCGGTGCGCGGCTCGTAATGCTTGAACACGATATCGCCGCCATCGGCCGCCACGGCGGGGCGAACGCGGGTTTCAATAAGCTCAACGATCTGCTCGACGATTTCGCGGTCTTCGCCTTCATAATCCTCAAGCGGCGTCGCCGGAGATGCAGATTGCGCCCCGGCGCCCTCCGCCAGCACCGGCAGGCCGGCAGTGAAGAAATCCGCGATGGCGCCGAGCAGCGCTGGCTTGATATGCATCCACTCAACCGCTTCCGCTTTTGTTACGGTGATGAAATCAGCGCCGAGATAAATCCCCATGACCCCGTCCGTTTCGAACAGCATGGCCGCGAGCGGTGACGACGCGGCGGCTTCAATGGTCGGGAAATCAATTCCGAGCGCGCCCTGACCAAGCACAGCCTGTCCCGGCAGGAACTTCATGGATTGTGGGTTCGGGGTGTCTTCGGTCTGGATGAACATGGGGGTCGGTTCTTTCACTATGGACTTGCCCACTAATTAGGTGAGCCGAGGCCGTTATACAACGCCGCAGCCTTTCACTGCGATCACAATGGCGCTGACACAGCTCGCGCAATTATCACCTAA
>JAUHYK010000099.1 GCA_030426465.1 Alphaproteobacteria bacterium | reverse complement strand
CCAGACGCCAGATGATCGCTGGACGTCTATTGAAGACACGCTCAATGCAGATTTGTTGTTCCTGCAAGGGCTCACCGCGCCGGTGCCGCTGTTCTACACGGTTGATACGGATACGGTTCAGCAGGACAACCAGATCTGGGGTGTCAATGCGCATCTCGACTGGGATCTCGGCTTCGGCACACTGACCGTCATTCCGGCATATCAAAATGTAGAGCTCGATTCGGTATCGGTTCCGACGTTGAGCTTTGATAGTACCGATATTTATAACGGAACCCCTTCCAGATCGGAGACTACATCTGTTGAAGTTCGGCTGGGCGGTTCCAACGACTTCATGACCTGGGTTGTTGGCGGCTTTTATTTCAACGAAGACAACCTCACAGTGAACACCCTGCTTCTGGGCAATGTTGCTGAAACATTGTTTGTTGGTGATCTGAACACTGAGGCGAAGGCCGTCTTTGGCGAGGTGACTTTCTCTGTGACCGAGGCGCTGCGGCTGATCGGTGGGCTGCGTTATAATGACGAGAACAAAACAGTTAATGCTGACAGATATGCGCTTTTCGGTTCAGTGCAGTGTCCTGTGATGAGCACCGGGCCGGGCGGCTCTTGCCCAGGCTTCAGTATCCCTGGCAGCTTGCCGCCAGGCTTTGGCGATGGGACATATTCCGCGGATCGGTTGAACTATCGCGCAGGCTTTGAGTTCGACATCACGCCGGATAACCTGTTCTATGCAACTGTATCCACCGGCTTCAAGTCGGGTGGTCAGACGAACGCTCTGTTGCCGCCGTATCGTGCAGAAGACATGCGTGCGATCTCAATCGGCTCCAAAAACCAGTTTGGTGACATCCTGCAGCTCAATGTGGAGTTGTTCCACAATCGCATGACAGATCATCAAGAAAACTTCTCGACGCTCGATGCGACGGGTAATCAGGTATCTGCGCGATTGAATGGCGGCAAGGCGGTCTCCAAAGGTGCGTCTGTCGATGCGCTCTTCAGGCCTTTCGCAAATGGCGTCTTTAGTATCGGCGTTGAGTATAACGATTCTGAATATAAAGAATTCGTCTACGATAATTTTGTGACCAACAACCCGCCGTCCCCGGCGTCGACGGGTTGCGTAACAGCGGCCGTGCCAGTTCCGGCGGAAGCTTCAGCACGTATCACCGGCTTGTTTGAAGTTGACTGTTCCGGTTTCCCGCTGACGAGGACTCCGAAATGGAGTGGCAGCGTTGGCTATACGCATACAGTTGATCTCGCAAATGGCGCAGAAATTGAATTTGCGCCTAACGTGGTGTTCGCTTCTTCACGCTACCTCGAAGTTTCGTTCCATCCGAACAGCCTTGCCGAGTCCTATCAGCTTTATAATGTCAGTCTGACTTATCGGGCTCCGGATGACCGGTATTCCGTCCAGCTTTTTGGCCGGAACCTGTCTAACGATCCGGTCTATACGGGCGGCCAGCTGAACCCGTTCGTACCGGCTTATGTCGGCCGTAATATTGGTGCGCCGCGCACTTATGGCGCACGCTTGCAGGTGAATTACTAAGTTGCCTTTCCTGGCGTAACTCGAGACGGAGCCAGTGGCGTAAAGCGATTGGCTCCGTTTTTTATCAAGCGTCGCAAGGGAGTCTGTATATGACGACATTTCCTCAAACCCCGAGTTTCACCGGTTTTAATACACCATCGCGTGTTGAGGCCGACGTAAATGACCTCAATGTCGAGGGAGCAGTTCCAAGAGAAATCGACGGCGCTTTTTATCGCGTTCAACCAGAGCATCAGTTTCCACCGAAACTGGGTGACGACATCGCCTTTAATGGCGATGGTTTGATTAGTATGTTCCGCATCAAAGACGGCAAGATCGCCTTTAAGCAACGATGGGCGAAAACTGATAAATGGAAACTGGAGAATGAGGCGGGAAAAGCTTTGTTTGGCGCCTATCGAAATCCGTTGACCGATGACCCTTCCGTAAAAGGACAAATCCGCGGCACTGCAAATACAAACGCCTATATCCATGGCGGGCGGCTATATGCGTTGAAAGAAGATTCTCCGGCTCTGGTTATGGACCCAGTAAGTCTTGAAACCGATGGTTACACGAACTTCGACGGCAAGATGAAGGGCGAGACTTTTACGGCTCACCCGAAAACAGATCCGGCAACCGGCAATATGTGTGGTTTTGGTTACGCTTCCAAAGGCGTTCTGACCAATGATATGACCTATTATGAGGTCTCTCCAGCGGGCGATCTCTTATTCGATATTTGGTTTGAAACGCCTTACTATTGCATGATGCATGACTTCGCTATCACGGAAGATTATGCTGTCTTTTCTGTTGCGCCGATCACCAGCAGTTGGGAACGCCTGGAGAAAGGCCTCCCTCATTTCGGGTTTGACACCAAACAGCCAACTTATATGGCGGTCGTGCCGCGCAAGGCTGGCACAACAGCGGAAGATATTCGCTGGTTCAAGGGCGAAAATTGTTTCACCGCCCATGTGATCAACGCTTATCAGGAGGGGTCCAAGGTTTTCCTAGACCTGCCGGTCGCCGAGAACAACTTCTTCCCGTTCTTTCCGGATATTGACGGTGCGCCATTCAATCCCGATCAGGCGAAAACTTATATCACACGCTGGTCGGTCGATATGAGTCAGAATTCTGAGGACTATCAGACACAGCGGCTGTCGGACATGATTTTCGAGTTTCCGAAAGTTGATGACCGGTTCACGGGACAAAAATACCGGTATAGTTGGGGCGTCGTGATCGATCCCGAAAAACCCGTAGAGTTAAAGGGCGGCAGCGCTGGCGGTTTTGTGATGAACACGCTTGGGATGTATGACCATGAGACGGGAAAAGAACAGAAGTACTGGGTAGGTCCGGTTTCAAGCATCCAGGAGCCTTGCTTTATTCCACGCTCGAAAGACGCTGTAGAAGGCGACGGATGGATTGTCATGGTCTGTAACCGACTGGAAGATCATTCCAGCGACCTTTTGCTGTTTGATGCGCTGAATATAGAAAACGGTCCAATTGCATCAGCGAATATCCCTGTGCGGTTGCGTTTTGGACTTCATGGAAATTGGGCGAGCGCCGCTGATTTGACCGTGCTTGAGCAGGCTGCCTAGTCTTCGAAATAATAATAGCGGCGCTGTTTATGCGCCGCTTGTATATCCAAGCATCACGGCCTTCACTTCTGTGAAGGCCTCAACGCCGAAGCGTCCATTCTCACGGCCTATCCCCGATTGTTTATAGCCGCCAAAGGGCAGGGTGAATTCCATGCCGGCGCCGTTCACCTTCACTGAGCCAGACTTGATGCGTTTGATCATGGAGTGTGCTGTGTTGAGATTGCCAGTCCATAAATATGCAGACAGGCCATAGGGCGTGTCATTGGCATAGGTCGCCAATTCATCGATGTTTTCATCTTTGAAACGCATGACGCTGAGTACAGGCCCGAAGATTTCTTCGCGGAAAATGCTCATGGACGGCGTTACATTCGCAAAGACGGTTGGTTCTACAAAAAAACCTTTCCTGTCTGGTTTCGCGCCGCCGGTAATGAGTTTAGCGCCTTGCGATTTTCCGGTCTCGATGAAGTTCATGACTCGGACGCGCTGCTTTTCAGAGATAAGAGGCCCCAAATTCACGCCGTCATCAAGGCCATCGCCGAGAGTCATTTTTTCAGCAAAAGCGGCGATGCCCGCGATTACCTGATCATAAACGGCGTCATGTACATAAAGACGTGACCCGGCGGCGCAGACTTGGCCGCTATTGGCGAAGATGCCCATCGCAGCGCCAGGGATTGATTTGGAAAGATCGGCGTCCGGAAAAATGAAGACCGGAGATTTCCCGCCAAGTTCCAACGAAACGCGTTTGAGACCGGCGATGGAATCTTGAAGGATCATTTTTCCTGTGGCGGTCGATCCAGTGAAAGACACTTTGTCCACGTCATTGTGTTTCGCGAGGAGACTGCCGGTAGTTGCCCCATCGCCAGTGATGACATTGACGACGCCTGGCGGAAAACCGGTTTCGGCCACCAGCTCTGCGAGCCGCAGAGTGGAAAGAGGTGCGAGCTCAGCAGGCTTGATGACGACGGTACAGCCCGCGGCGAGCGCCGCTGACATCTTTCCGCAGGTCATGACAAAGGGTGCATTCCAGGGAACGATAAGCGCAGCGACGCCAACGGGTTCGCGGGTAGTGTAGCCATGCCATTCGCCGGGCGCCGACACAGGCGCGGTTTCGCCGCCAATGCGCCGGACCCAACCTGCATTGTAACGCACGGCGCTGACAGCGGCTTTTATGGCGCCGAATTTTGACGCCATGTAAGGCATACCCATGTCAATCGTTTCGATCGCAGCGATTTCGTCGAGATTAGCTTCGATCTTATCGGCGAGAACGAGGAGGAGCCGTTCACGCTCCGCCGCAGGCATGTCTCGCCATTTTGGGCCTTCAAAGGCTTTACGCGCAGCTGCCACAGCAGCGTCGATATCGTCCTTTCCGCCCACTGAAATGGTTGTCAGGGTTTCTTCGGTCGCCGGATTGATGATGTCGATTGTTTCATCCGAATGCGATTTTCGCCATTCGCCATCAATAAAATGACGCACAGAAGCGCGGACAAACTCTTTCGCCGCAGCAATTGGTGTTTTAGTCATAGGATAGATACTCCGGCGACGGTTATTGTTGATGAAGGATCATGTCAGCGGCTTTTTCGCCGATCATAACGGAGGCGGCGTTCGTGTTCGCGCCGACGAGGCGCGGCATGACCGAAGCATCAGCAATACGAAGTCCGTCGACGCCATGAACACGCAGCGAAGGATCGACGACTGACATCTCGTCTTTGCCCATTGAGCAGGTCCCGACAGGGTGATGCACGACGCCGCCGAGATCCGGCATGATCCCGGCGAAATCTTCTTCCGTCTGGTATTGCGCCCCGGGAATGACTTCTTCGCGCACATATTTTGAGATCGGCGCCGTCTCAAATAAACGGCGCGAGATCCGCATACCTTCAAGTAATTTTTTCCGGTCATTTGTGTTTTCCAGCATATTGAGCTGGATGCGCGGATATGCGCGAGGGTCGGCGCTTTCCAGAGTGAGCCGGCCCCGGCTTTCCGGGCGCAATAGGCAGATAGAGCTGTAAAAGCAGTCAGGCATGGCCTTGCGAATGCCCGGAAACCAGATATTGGCGTCGACCCGGACCGGGCTGATCATGATCTGAATATCGGGTCGGTCGAGCGCAGGGTCTGTTTTCACCAGCAGCATGCCGCTGGCGATTTGATTGGCAAAGGGCCCGCGCCGGAAGAACATCCAGTTCAAAAATGAAAAGGCAGCCCGGTCAAAACGCAATTGTTCGCGGAAGGAGTTCGGAAGCTCTGCATTGAACTGGTTCGGCAGTCGCACATGTTCCTGAAGATTGGCGCCAACGCCTTTGAGATTGTGAAGGAGAGGAACGCCCAGCGCCGTCAAATCGCCAGCAGGTCCGATACCGGACAACATCAATAGCTGCGGCGAGTTATAGGCGCCGCCGCAAAGAATGATTTCACTTTTGGCGTCAGCGGTGAAGGTCTGCCCATTTTTCTCATAAACGACTCTACGCGCACGCTTGCCGTCGAAGTCAATTTTTTGCGCCAGCGCATTCTTTTCGATAACAAGATTGCTCCGGTTGCGCGCAACGGAATCGAGATAGGCGCGGGCGGAACTGCACCTGGCGCCGCTTTCAATAGCGACCTGAACCGGCGCAATTCCTTCATTTACAGCGCCGTCGTAGTCGTCTGTCGCTTGATAGCCGCAATTCCTTGCAGCTTCTTTCAACTCGTCAGCAAGAAAATGAGTAGCATCGACTTTGATGACGTTTATCGGCCCGTCGCCGCCACGCCACTCATTGCCGCCGCTCCAATGATTTTCGGAGCGCTTGAAATAGGGAAGCACATCTTTATAGGCCCAGCCGTCGCAGCCAAGCGCCGCCCATTCATCAAAATCGAGTGGATGGCCTCGGAAATGCACCATGCCATTGATCGATGAGGAGCCGCCAAGAACACGGCCACGCGGCAATGGCAGAACCCGGTTGTTGAGATAGGGCTCCGGCGCCGTTTTGTACGTCCAGGTGAGAGCAGGGTTTTGCAACGCCTGAAGGAACCCGAGCGGCATTTTCAGATAGGGATGGTCGTCTGCGCCGCCCGCCTCCAGCAGCAAAACGCGCGTAGCGGGGTTCTCGCTGAGGCGGTTAGCGACGGCGCATCCGGCGGACCCCGCCCCAACAACGATATAGTCGAAACTTCTGCTTTCCATTTAAACTATAAATCTTGCTTGCTTGTTTGTGTCAGGTTGTGCGCTGGGCTTCGCCATCCATAGAACGCAGGTTCTATTCGCGCTGCTTTGGATATTTTGGAGATAGGCATATAAATTGCGCAAAGCAGCCGGCGCGGCGTGTAATGAACCTTCAAGGTCGTGTTGCCGGTCTGGGCCATAAAGACCGGCATATGTGATCTTTCCATTCCCGCAGCGCAAAAAAGACGTCACAATCTGATAGTCCGAATGACTGGTGCAGCCTATAAGCGTCAAGGCGGGCGCCCAAGTCGGCGCCTTGTCGCGCAGAAGACGAACTATTTCGCCTTTTGGCTCGAGGACCAGGCGCTTTTGCGACGCCAGAAGTGAGAAAAGGCGCTGTCCAGCTTCAAAGTTGCCGTCGACGATTGCGTATAACGGCGCCTCTGACGTTACTTCGGCGCGGAGAGGCGAAACGCTTGCACTGGCTATGCCAAGCGTTGATGCAATGAATGTTCTGCGCGACACGCTCATTGATTGATCCTATTCGGCTGGCGCATTTTGCATCTTTGTAGACGCTGTCGTTACACGCCCGGACCAGTATTTCGGTTGAGCGGTATATGCGATCACTGCAGCGGCAAGGCTGATGCACATGATGCCGATGAATGGGACTGCATATCCGCCGGTCAGATCATACCCCCAACCGATAAGCGCGATGCCGCTGGCCGAGCCTAGTTGAAACGCGGCATTCATGAAAGCAATCGTTTGTGCGATAGATTTAAGGCCGAACATATGACGTGCGATGATTGGCGCCTGAACAATCACACCGCCATGGGATAGGCCGCGGATCACTGTGAAGAGCAAAAACGTGACAAATCCTGTCACTGGAAAGGCGCAGGCGACCGCTGCACCGCACATCAGCCAGCAGATCGCAACGCCCTTCATGGAAAGCCTGTCGAACAGCCATCCGAACAGTATCTTTCCAACGCCTGAAATCACCAGGACAATTGTGAAGCCAAGAGCCGCCATATACTGGCCGAGATCAGCCTGACGCGAGAGAAACAAGGGAATGTGTTCATTAATGCCATTGCTTATGGCGCCTGACGCAACCACGGCAATCATGAGAATGATGAATGGGCGACTGCGCATGACGGTCTTGAAGTCATCGCCAGGGGGATGTTGGGGTTGGGCGCCGGAAGAAGCTGATTGCTTTCCGGGATCTAGTTCTTCGGCCGTATAACCGTATTTCTGAGGGTCTTCAAAAACCCAGGCGGATACCATGAAGCCTAAAAGAGCGAGGACGCCCAGCCCCGCCATGCCGGCCGTCGCCTGCCAGCCAAAGTTTTGAACGCCCACTGTTGTGGCGAGGGGAACGATTGCGCCTGCAGCAGCTGCGCCGAGCATGGCGATGCCGGTTATGCGTCCCAGTCTAGCTGAATACCATCGTGCAAGCGTGACCTGAAACGAGATCGCGCAGATGATGCTTGCGAAGCCTGAAACGCCCGCCAGCAAATAATAAACCGGTAGTGAATGCGCGAAATATAAAAACGCCGTTGAAAGACCCACCACAAGTACGGCGGCCATATAGACAGGCTTCAGGCCAAAACGCGAAAACAACGACCCTGTAAACAGTCCTGCGATGGCGGACACTACCCCTTTAATAACCATGTAACTTGTAGTTTCGCCAATGCTCCAGCCCATCTCTTTTGAGATGTCGCCATACATCACCGGCATCATCATCGAAACGCCAGCGAGAGCGACGCCCCATACGAAGAAACTGGAGACGACATTCAGGCGCGCGTATTTTTTCACCGTCGCAAGTGAAAGGCGGGGAGTATCATTCATCTATGGGCCTTTCCGATCATTGCCCTAACGCGACGACCTGCTCTGCCATCGGATCATAAGCCAGCATAAAGCGTTCTGACAAACAGAACGCTATTCTTTTTCAAACATTGATGCCATAAGAAAGTGCGAGGCGCAATCATTGATTGCGCCAAATGACCGAACGAAATTTGGAAAAAGCGCATTAATAACAATGGGTAAGGTGCCGCGCTCAGCTTTGGGTCGCGAGGCGCTTCAGGCCCGATGAACGGAGACAGAGATGACAGGACCGAAAAAAGGCGGTGAGGCAGGGTATCTACGCATCGCGACAGAAGAAGCTTTTGCAACCGTCGAAATGCTTCAATCCTTCGATCGAGTTCTTGATGGGGGCGATCCCGACCCGGGCTTTCTGTCACTCATGGGTTTTTATATGCGCCACAAAAGCGAGCGGGCGACATGGGTGTTTGAAAGGCTGAAAGATCTCGGCGCATTGCGAATCGCCGATATGGATGCGCGCGGAATCGATATTCAGGTGATCGGCCTCACGTCGCCAGGGCCGAATATTCTCGACGCTGACACAGCGACGGGCGTCACGCGAGACGCCAATGACCAACTTGCGGAGGCATGCCGTAAGCATCCAGACCGTTTTGTCGGGATGGCGGCTTTCGCCGCACAGGCGCCGCAAGAGGCGGCAAAAGAAATAGAACGCGCCGTGTCGTCGCTGGACATGCGTGCGGCGATCATAAATTCACATATTCAGGGCGAATATCTGGATGCGCCGAAATTTTACCCTGTGCTTGAAGCGATAGAAGCGATGAATGTTCCGCTCTACCTTCACCCAAACACGCCGCCGCGTGCGATGATTGGTCCAATGCTTGAAGCGGGCCTTGACGGCGCCATCTTTGGCTTTGGCGTTGAAACGGGAATGCATGCCTTGAGATTGATTACAAGCGGTGTATTGGACCGCTTCCCGAAACTCCAGGTCATTATTGGTCATATGGGTGAGGCGCTTCCCTACTGGATGTACCGGCTGGATTTCATGCATCAGGCGGCGGTGAAATCTGCACGTTATGACACTATGAAGCCTTTGAAAAAAGGAACGGTGTCAAATTATTTGTGCGAAAATTTCTTCATTACCAATTCGGGCATGGCGTGGGAGCCAGCGGTGAAGTTCGCGCAAGACGTCATTGGAAAAGAGCGTGTGCTCTACGCCATGGACTATCCATACCAATGTCCCGTTGAAGAGGTCGTCGCGATGGATGCAATGGAAATGGATATCAAAACCAAGAAGATGTTCTTCCAGGAAAATGCGCAGCGCCTCTTCAAGATCAGGCTTTAGAAAAAGTGTTTCTGTAGAAAGCGTTCTGGCTAAAGGCTGCAAGTCGTTGGAAGAAAAATTATGAGCACCACACACGAGATTGAGATACTGGATTCGGTCGCAACTTTTCTGGCGCGTGAGCATCAGCATTTCATCGGGAATGCTTGGCGCCCCTCGGTGGAAGGAAAACGCATCGATATTAAAGACCCGGGGACAGCAAAGAAGCTCAGCGAGGTCGCTGCAGGCGGTTCGACGGAAATAGATTTGGCGGTCAAAACGGCGAAGACGGCTTTCTACGACGGTGACTGGGCGCGGACAAAACCATTGGAACGTACGGCGCTCATGAACCGGCTCGCTGATCTCATCGAGGAAAACATTGATGAGATTGCGCAGATCGAAAGTCTCGATGGCGGCAATCCGGTCCAATCCATTCACCACGTGGACATTCCCATGGCCGTCGCCGGATTGCGCTCCATGGCGGGCTGGACGGACAAGGTGGCGGGCGACACGCCACTCTCGGCGCCGCAGGGCGGCGGACTGTCTTATGTCTTACGCCAGCCTGTGGGAGTGGCCGGGATCATTACGCCATGGAATGCGCCATTTTTAATGGTGATCAACAAGATTGCGCCAGCGCTCGCCGTCGGCTGCACATGCGTCATCAAGCCAGCCGAACTTGCGCCATTGACAGCGCTCAAAATTGCAGAGCTCTCAAAAGAAGCCGGTTTTCCCGATGGCGTCATTAATGTGGTGACCGGTTATGGACAAATTGCCGGGCAGGCCCTTGTGGATCATCCCGATGTAAACAAGATTTCTTTCACTGGCTCAACGCAGGTCGGCAAGTCCATTTTGCAGTCGGCGGCAGCGACAATGAAACGAGTGACGCTGGAACTGGGCGGCAAGTCCCCGATTATCGTTTTCGCGGATGCTGACATTGATAAAGCAAGCGCCGCCATTGCGCGTGAAATCTGCTTCAAGGCTGGGCAGTTCTGCGCCGCCGGTACGCGGCTCTATGTCGAGAAAAACATTGAGGCCGACTTTGTATCATCTCTTGCCAGTCATTTGGGGGAGGTGCGCGCGGGTCATGGACTATCGCCTGAAACTCAAATGGGTCCTGTGATATCTGAAAAACAACTGAATCGGATTGCTGGTATTGTCGAAAGAGCGGTGGAGGAAGGGCACGAGATCCTATGCGGTGGATCGAGAGCGCCGGGCGATGGCTATTACATGCAGCCAACTCTCATTAGAGCGGCATCGAATGAAGCAGAGATTATGGAAGAAGAAATTTTCGGACCGGTTCTCTGTTACGCAACATTCGACGGAGGAGATCTCGAAAACATTCTGTCCATGGCGAATAATACGAGATACGGACTGTCGTCGAAAGTCTGGACCATGAATGTGCGCACCATGCATGAAATGGTAAAACGCCTTGAAGCTGGCCAGGTCGTCATAAATGGCGGCGGCGGCGATGTGCGCCTGCCTTTTGGCGGCTTCAAGGAATCCGGTGTCGGTCGTGAAAATGGGCTAGAAGGCGTGCTCTCCTATACTGAGGTGAAGGCTGTTTCGATAGGCTACTGAAACGCGCGAAGGACTGGCTATTCGGCCTCTTCATTGTTTCGCGTC
Source organism: Alphaproteobacteria bacterium (assembly GCA_030426465.1). GTDB lineage: Bacteria > Pseudomonadota > Alphaproteobacteria > Caulobacterales > Parvularculaceae > Hyphococcus. The sequence goes on along the minus strand of JAUHYK010000099.1, from coordinate 3,963 downwards.
AGAAAAGCGGCGATTTCATCCAGCTCTTCATCAGTGAGTTCAACTTTGGAAAATGCCGGCATGTTCACAAGCCCATTTCGAACGACTGCGCGGATATAATCCACAGTTAAATCCGTGCGTTGTTCGAGAATTGCGCTGTCTTTGTCGAGCCGGCGCTCCAGCATGATAACGCCAGTGCTGAAGCCTCGATGGCACATTGCACATTCCAGCCTGAAAGCTTCTGCGCCCGGATGCGTTGCGTCCGGCCCCTTTTCAAAAGCGGTGCGTGGAAAGGCCGGCTCATGTGGTGCAGGTTTGGGTGCGCTCGCAGCAGTCGTTTCAACTTTATGCGGTTCATCGGTTGATGTCTCTGTTTCCTTTTTTCCGCAACTTACAGCGACGGAAAATGACAGTGCGATACAAAGAGGCTTGAGCATCGTCATTTGGGACATTTTCAGCATTACTCCGCCCCTTCTTTTCTAGGATGATAAGGAGATATGCCGTTCCGGCCCGGTGCAATGATGTTATTTGGATCGAGTGTTTTTTTCACCTTATCGTTTAACCGGCGTAGCGCATGATCGTTGAAGTCATAGGTGTCTGCGATCATGTCCATAAAATCTATGTGGCCGCGATACTCAGCGTATCCTTCGGCGCGCGCTACATCGACCAGTCGTGTGAACAAGCTTTTCACACGCGCCACCATTTCGACGTCATCACGGTCGTACAGGAGGAGGTTGACATTATTTATATGGCGGCGGCCGATAGTGAATGTGGTGTAATAGTCTTGGCCAACTTCGTCATAGATCGCTTTCATCTTTCGCGCGAAGGCAAGAGCTTCGGCGCCTTTTGACGGCATAACCGGCGCAAAGCCGATATGGCCGCCGCGCCCTCCATACCAGTTGACAGCCTGAAGCCCGATGGTTGTCGGTACGCCCCGCGCAGATTTGCTGATGGGATCGCCTTTTCTCCAAACTTCGAAATCAACTTCTTTTCCGAGGCGTGGTTCGATTGCGGCGCGGATGATCTTCATGCTCGCTTCGACAATTTCAGCGTGTCCCTGCACATTGATTTTACCGGTCCACCAGCCAAGATTAAACTTGGCCATGATTTCTTCGCAGACAGCATCCGGAATAGCGCCTTCCCCTTCATACCAGTCAGCGCGTTGCGACAGGACCGTCGCGGCGCGAATAGGGCTGCCGAAAACAATGTTATGTTGAATGATGTCGCGCCGGCGTAAATCAGCGAGCACATCGACCGCCCATTCGGCGTCTTCGAACTTTGGAAACCTGATCTCTGTTTTCGCCGTCATTTCAGGTTCTGGCTGCAGCCAGAGGCCGCCTTTGGTGACGACCCCGAGGCTTGACTGCACAAACATCTGTTCCCAGCCAGGGCCATAACCATGACGATAATGCTGCCAGGTCGAAGCATTATCCATGGCGCCCATGCCGGTGCGTATGACATCGCCGTCAGGGAGAACAACTTCGAGACCGCATAACATATCGCAGTGATCGCCATAGGGCGTATAGCCAATGCCGCGATCTAGCGCGTTGCCAATGACGCTGCCCCAGGAATTGCCGGGGACGGACATCCAAAGCGGAATGTTGTTCGCCTGCAAATGGTCGTAAAGATCAAAAAAGCCGACGCCGGGCTCCAGCAGGCAATGGGCGCTCTTCTCATCGACTTCGAGAATGCGGTTCATCCGGCTGAGATCGAGGATTAGCGAATTGCGTAACACCGGCGCTGCGGCGCCATAGCCAAGGTTCTTGCCGCGGCCGACCGGCCATAAAGGTGTTTTTTCTTCATTCGCGATACGAATGATGGCCTGGATTTCTTCAACGCTTTGCGGCGCCAGGATAGCTGAGGCTTCGTGTTCCGGGCCGCCGTCAAAAGCATATGGGTCATGATAAGATCGCCGGTCGTCTACGGACGACAAAACCCATTGTGCGCCAATAACGCCGCGGAAGCGCTCAAGGGCGCCGTCGCTGACGGGGGCAATTTCATCGATGGTTGTTTGCATATGACTGTCTCGCTTCTCTTGTGCTTTCGGCGTTTTCTAACCGGCTTGCAGTGCTGAGAATCCTTTCCAGATGAATCGGACGCCGAGTGCGCTGATGAGGAGTTTTAAAGTACGTCGGAAGACTTTTGCCGAGATGAAAAGATTGGTGCGCTTGCCCACCCATGCCCCTGCGAAGCCAATGAGCGTCGCGATTGCGCTCGCCAAAGGCAGCACGGCTGACGAGAAGGCGAAAAGGATGTAGCCGCCGCCTGTTGAAAAAGGATGCGCTTGTATAGGAGGAAACAAAGCTTCCAACCGCGATGACAGCGATAACGGTTAAGGCGGTGTCATTCATGCGTGCATTCTCTGCAGGCGCCTCATCTCTAACTTTCGCGGGCGAGCGCCAGGTTTTGCCGCAGATGTTTCGCGCCTAACGTGAAGGCGATGGCGGCGCCGCCAAACCCCACGGTGATAACGGTGACAATCGCCATTCTAAGAGCGTTCGGGCCATGCTGGGCGCCGAAGGCGTCACTCACCATGCCGACAAACAAGGTTCCAACGCCGACCGCCAGAAGGTTATTCATGAAATTATAAAATGATGTGGAGACGCCACGCATGCGAAGGCCGGCAAGGCCCTGAAGCATGGCGCCGTGCGGGCCGCCATACATGTGCATCAGCGCAATGACGAGCCAGAAGAAAAGACAGGCGAAGACGAGGCTGGGATTTAAATAAGCAATTGCGGCGCAAGGGATGGTAAACGCCAACGCAATCGCCGGGACGAAAAAGTACCAGCGCTCGTCTTCAAATCGGGTGGAAAGACGATCCGCGAGAAAACCGCCGGCGAGCGCGCCGGTGATTCCGGCCGTGCCGTACATCAGACCCACAAGGGCGCCAGCCTGAGCGACGCTTAGTCCGTGCACGCGAATGAAAAAGGACGGCGTCCATACGCCGCTTCCATAGGCCGCCATGGAAACGCCCGCGCCCGCGATAATGGCGGCGAGATAAGCCGGGCGACGAATTAGGAAACCGATGGATTTCAAAAATGGCGGCGCCGTCACATTGGTTGTCCGGTTCTCTGAGCCGCCGCGCACTGGTTCGGATATTGTGAGCAAGACGAGGAGTGCGAGGGCAATTCCTGGCGCGCCAATTATGACAAAGGTCAAGCGCCAACCGTAAAGATGGTTCAGGTAACCGCCCAGCATGTAGCCGATCATGATCGAAACGGGGATCGCCATGGCGATGATGGAAAAGGCGCGCCCGCGTTTTTCAGGAGAGAAGTAATCCGAAATCATTGAGGCGACGCTTGGTGAACCGCCCGCTTCACCGACAGCGACGCCGGCGCGTGCAAAGAAAAGCGATGCAAAGCTGCCGGCCATGCCGCACAAGGCGGTCATGAGGCTCCAGAAGAAAATGGAGACTGAGAGAAGGTTGCGGCGATTAAACCGGTCGACCATGACAGCGAGGGGGAGGCCGAATACAGCATAGAAGGCGCCGAAGGCGAAACCGCTGAGGAGGCCAAGTTGTGTATCGGAAAGGGAAAGGTCTGCCTTGATTGGCTCCATCAGCACGGAGAGCACTTGGCGGTCGAGAAAGCTGAACATGCTCACGAGCCAGAAGACGCCAAGCACATAGGCTTTGTTTGTGTTTGGTGTGACGTCAGCGCGCGTAATGCTCATATAATTATCTCATTGTCGGGGGAGGGGCCGCGTTTATTTCTCTTCGTTCTCAATCTCTTCCAGTTTCTTGTCCACAAAGTCCTGCCATAGGCTTGAAGGGCACGCATATTGGCCGAGTTGCGTCCCGGGCTCCGACCTTTTCCATAAGGCGCGGCCATATACCGGTTCTGTGTAAACAACCGGATCTATAACCTCGACATTGACTTCAATAACTTCGCCATATTCATCGTGATTGTATCTGCGCCAGCGCTCGATGATCTTGGCTTCATCGCTGCGTTGAAATTTCGACATATGGGGGATCTCTGTAAGACC
>JAUHYK010000148.1 GCA_030426465.1 Alphaproteobacteria bacterium | reverse complement strand
GTCGTTCGGCTCTTTCTTATGGGCGAGCGCCAGCCAGTCGGCGAACAGCGCGATCGGGTCCTCGATGGTGAAAACGTCGCCCTGATCCTGGTCGACAGCATAGGCCTCTTCAGAAGGGCTCGGGGGGATGAGATCGGACATGTCGGCACCTCGGAGGCCCCCCATGACCGGAATGACCGGGATGGCCGGGGCGTTAGGAAATCGCTACGGATATGGCTATAAGCTCACCCGCACGGGAAGCGATTAATACGGAAAAGGCATGTCTTTCAACTCTTTCGGCAGGATGTTCCGGTTCACGACCTGGGGCGAGTCCCACGGGCCCGCCCTCGGCGTCGTCATTGACGGCTGCCCGCCGGGAATCGTCCTCAGGCCCGAAGACATCCAGACGGCGCTCGACAAGAGAAAGCCCGGGACTTCGAAATTCGTGACCCAGCGCAAGGAGCCGGACGAGGTCAAAATCCTGTCCGGCGTCTTCGAGGACGAGCGCAGCGACGGGCCGCGCACCACCGGCACGCCCATCAGCCTGATGATCGAGAACCAGGACCAGCGCTCGAAGGACTATTCCGACATCCGCGACAAATACCGCCCCGGCCACGCCGACTTCACCTATGACGCCAAATACGGCTTCCGCGATTATCGCGGCGGCGGGCGCTCCTCGGCGCGCGAGACCGCCGCGCGAGTCGCCGCCGGCGCCGTGGCGGAAAAGGTGCTCGCCCATCTTCTCGGCGGGGTGTGGATTCGCGCCTCCATGGTGCAGATGGGCCCCGACACAATCGACCGCGACAATTTCGACTGGATGGAAGTCGAGAAGAACCCGTTCTGGTGCGCGGACGCGAAAGCCGCCGAACGCTGGGCGGAGAAACTCGACGCCGCGCGCAAGAGCGGCTCTTCTTACGGCGCCGTGATCGAGGTCGTCGCGTCCGGCGTTCCCGCCGGCCTCGGCGCGCCGGTCTACGGCAAGCTCGACGCCGACCTTGCGAGCGCCATGATGTCGATCAATGCGGTCAAAGGCGTCGAGATCGGCGCCGGGATGGAGGCCGCCGCGCTCACCGGCGAGGAGAACGCCGATGAAATCCGCATGAAGGACGGCGCCCCGCATTTCCTGTCGAACAAGGCGGGCGGCGTTCTGGGCGGCATCTCGTCAGGCCAGGATATCGTCGCGCGTTTTGCGGTGAAGCCGACCTCGTCGATCCTGACGCCGCGCAAGACCATCACCGCCAAAGGCGAGGAAACCAGCGTGCAGACCAAGGGCCGTCACGATCCGTGCGTCGGCATCCGCGGCGTGCCCGTTGGCGCGGCGATGATGGCGCTTGTCCTCACGGACCATGCGCTGCTTCATCGCGGCCAGTGCGGCTGACCCTTTATTTCTTAGGGTATTATATCGTTGACAAACCCAAGGAACATCAGGGGCTTGCACTAGGCGATTCGGAGCACTTCTTTCCGGCCCGACTCTGGCCTAGCCTGCCCCCATGATTCCCATGGCCCCAAAAACCGACGTTTTCGCATGGTGCGAAGACCACGGGCTGTTTGGGGCACAACTTACCCGTTTGGCGTTGATGCCGAGGACAACTTCTACTTGAGCTGCTTTGTCAGCTGCTTTCGGGCGGATTGCGCCAAGGAATGCCAGATTTTAGACGGCGCCTACAGCAGCAACGCGAAGGGGGTTCGCGCCGTCCTGTCCGGCGATTTGCCCACCGAAGTCCGCGAGGCCCTAGCCGAACTGGCCAGACAATTACAGGCCGGGAAGATCACGCCCGAAAAGGCCCAAGAAGAGGCAGAGAAAATAACTCCCAAAGCCAAGGGGCTTTTTAATATAGGGGGCATGGCAGACGGGCCCCGGGCCGCCATTCTCGCGGCGATCATTACCATCGGAGGCGGAGTCATTGGGGCCGGAATTAACACTTATGGAGACATCAGAAGCGCCCAAATTCAGGCCAAAGCAACAATTGAAGCCGCAAATATCAGCGCCAAAGCCTCTCTGCTTAATTCAACATCCCGGAGGGCGGCAATTCAAACGCCCCCAACACCAAGGCTGAAACCAGAAGCGCCCCGGAAAAAAGACCCAAAGGCACCCCGATAGTTAGGCCAATCGAGAAACCCCAAAAATGATCGCTGATTTTTCGGGCCATTAAAAAAACCCGCATTTCGGCGGGCTCCCTCTACTTTCTACTATTGGGCAGAAGTTTACTCGCCGGATGACTTCTCAGACGGCTTTTTCTTTGGTCCTTTATTGCCTTTGGGCTTGGCGATTCGTTTCAATTTTTCGTCAAATGCCTCTTCTTCGTCCTCGCACTCCGCTTCGCGGGCAAGGTCTTCGAACTTTTGTTCTGGCTTTTGGGTTTCATCTGGGCTTTCGAAATGCAACTCGAATATGACTATATAGCCTATATTGATGAGGCTGGCGATGACGGCTTATCGGCGGTGAAGCCACTATCGGACCCAGGTTCAAGCGAATGGCTCATCCTCTCAGCGGTTGTAATTCGTCGCAAAAATGAGAGCAACGTTGGGTCGTGGGTATCCGATTTAACACGGCAATTCAAAAATCACCAACGGCGCGGCATACACTTCACAAATCTTATTCCTGAAAAGAGGCGCATGGCCTGCATGGCGCTGGCGCAAAGGGAGGTTCGCCTTTTCGTCGTGGCTTCCAACAAAAAGAACATGCAAGGCTATGACAATCCCGCCGCCGCCCAGATCCCATCAAGTAATTGGTTCTACTGCTGGCTAACTCGCGTACTCTTAGAGCGCGTAACCACATTTGTTAAATATCAATCACTCAAAGAATTTGGTGAACCGCGAAAATTGCGAATAGAATACAGTGCGCGCGGAGGTTTGAGCTATTCTCAAATGGCGGCCTATTACGAGTGGATGCGCCTCAAGAAAAATCAATTTCTT